>JBCCEO010000008.1:0-29293 GCA_039030255.1 Planctomycetota bacterium
AACGCTCCGAAGAGTGGCGATCCCGCTGAGTTGCGGCCGCCGGGCCTCTGCTGAGCATTCGCAGATCCAAGCAAGCCGGAAACGACTAGGGTGGCAATGAGAAAACGCGTCAAGGACATTTGCCTATTCTCCAGGGCGAGACGAGCAGGGGATTGTGCTGAGTTGTTGCGATAAGCGTTGGCACACACTTCTAAACCCCACGGCACTTCAAAATCTACAACGATTCTTGAAATTCCTTTGATTCCTTTCTAGGTAGCATTGTGGCTCTTTTAACTTCAGCTGGGAGGAACAAATCCTGGCATGCGACTTAGGGCTAATCGCAATCGCTCCAAGGCACGAACATAGCGAATGCTTGCCGCCTTATTTGAGATTCCCAGCACGGCGGCGACTTCTTGATTGCTTAGCTCTTCAAAGTGCCGCAAGGCGACGATTTCCTGGTCGAGATCACTCATGCATTCAAGTGCTTGGTGGATCTGCGTTTGGACTTCCTCACGTACGGCGACGCCGCTGGGAGAAGTCATATGCGCAACGAATTGGAAAGAGAGCGAGAGGGAACAATCTGGCCAGTGACCGCGAAGGTTAGCATTTTTTTCGCGAGTCACGGCACGCAATTCGGTACCTAAATGCGTTCGGTGAACTTTGCTCAAAGTCTGTGAAGTGACAAGTCTCAGCCACAGGAAAACCGACTGAAACTCGCCCTTGAAAAAGGCTTCCACCCGCGCCTGGGCATCCATAAAAACATCTTGTAGCACATCGTCCACATCCACCCGCGCACGGATTTTGGCATCCATGCGAAAGCGAATGATTTGCCAAAGACGCGGACTGTGCAGGGAGAAGACTTCTCCAAGCATGTCGCGATTTCCGGCAATAAACTGCTCTTCAATTGTGTGCATCGATCGTTTGCAAAAGCGTACTGTGGCCGCTGGCTGACATTTTTTAAAAATAGTGCGTAGATTCTACGAGAACTACGGGTTCTTCAGTGTATCCCTCGTGTTTATAAACTTTTCTCTCTCGCCCGAAGTTCAAATCGCACGGCAGTAAAAATGGTAGTCCCAAAATCGCAATTAGGTCGCCAGGCCCGTTTAGTAGGAAATATTATTCTCGTTTTTGCTATCGCGTTCATTTCGAAAACGCTTTGTGGAAGCGAGTTTAAACCTGTTCGAGCGCAGTTGCCCAACGTCGTAATTTTCATTGCAGATGATCTTGGGTGGGGAGATGTCGGATTTCATAAAGGCAAGGAAACGCCCAATATCGATCAACTTGCCAAAGAAGGATTGGAGCTGACTAGGTTCTATGCTTTCCCTGCTTGCAGTCCATCAAGAGCCGCCTTTTTGACAGGTAGATTTCCTCACCGAATGGGCATCTCTGGACCTGTGCGTCACCGAGACCCAGGGATTCCGACCGAAGAGGTTTTGCTGTCTGAGTGGATGCAGCAGCAGGGCGCTCAAACAAACTTGGTTGGAAAATGGCATCTTGGTGAGACGCCCCAGACGCATCCCAACGCTTGCGGTTTTGAAGCATTCTATGGATTGCTCGGCGCATCAGTAGATTACTACGAGCACAGCACGAATGGGCGAGTCGATTGGTACCGAAATGAGAGTCTAATTCAAGAAGAGGGCTACTCCACGGAGCTTCTTGCTGATGAGGCTGTTCGATGCATCGAACAGCGAGATGAGTCGCGACCTCTCTTTTTGTTGTGTTCATTCAACGCTCCGCATTCGCCATTCCAGCCACCACCTGCTGCGGCTAAAAATGCAGCGGGGGACCGCGAGGCGGTCTATTCGGCCATGGTCGGGTCCTTGGATGACGCAGTAGGACGCGTGATGGATACTCTTAACAAGCAAGGTCTGCGCAAGGATACGCTCGTCATCTTTTTCTCAGACAACGGAGCTCCACGGATTGGAGATAACGGCGATTTTCGTGGCGGGAAACGGACGGTTTACGAAGGTGGAATTCGAATGCCCTGCGTCGTGAATTGGCCTGGAAAAGTCCCACAAGGTCAAAAAACCGATGCTCTTGTTGCTATCTACGATCTTTTTCCAACCATTGCATCGGCTTTGGGGCGGCCGATCCAGGGTGAACTGCAAAATCGTTTTGATGGGGTCGATCAGTGGAATGTACTGCTTGGCGATCGTAAGACGGAGCGTCAAGGACTCGCGATCGCAGAAACAGATTTTGCATGGATCGAGAAAGATTGGAAGCTCATCCAGTCTGCAGCAGGGACGGAGCTTTTTTCTCTCTCCAAGGACCCGCAAGAATCATCCAGTCTTGCCAAAGTACAAATGAAAGAACTGAACGGATTGCAGAGAAACGCGGCGAAGTTCCAGGATTCCCTCGGACCGGCGCGGGATCTGATGGTCGCAATTCGCGTTGCGGAATCACCTACGACAGATGACTCGGACGCAACCAAACCGGAGCATGTTTTCATTGCTTCGAATGAACTCCAAGGAGAGGATGCCGCGGCGCTGCCTTCAACTTTTACGCTTGTCGGCGACGCCCAGTACGCAAGACTCGGCGACGAACGGGTAGAGACTTCAGGCTCCGGCGTGCGATTCCAATCGGGCGCTGACTTAAATTCGGATGGAAAGCAAGCCGCCGAGTTGGCAGCAACCGTACAAATCCAGCCCAATGACGGTAGGTGGTTCCGTCTGGGGATTCAAGCCATGGCCCAAGATGGATTCCAAGTTGGACAGGACAACCTCTATCTAAAAGTCGAATTCTCAAAAGATGGCGGTGGAGACTCCTTAGACCATGTACGCAAGAGATTCTATGGCCAAGTAGAAATGGAGAGGGCTAAGTTTGCCGACGATCGCACGAACAAAAATCTCGGTTTAGCCGTTTGGCGAGGATATTACTTGGACTTCAAAACTCCTTTTCCTGAAGTGGACACCTTGCGGGTTTCGGTCGGTTTCGAAAACGGGGAAGGCAACGAAGAGAAGGACGAGTTGTGGATCAACGAGATGGAGTTAGTGAGCGTTCCAGAGCCAAGCATTTATAAAAAAACACAAACTAGCGACGCACCGGAACTATCATTAGAGGCAATGGTTCACATCGGAGGCCGGTGGTATTTCGATCCGCAAGGAGGGAACGCGGAGATTCCGAAGGTCTTTGACTATTCGAACGCCCATCAATTGGTTTACTCGGCCGATGGTCTGCATGCTCCGTTCGCAGGAAATATGAGCTCTTGGCTACGCAAGGGCTACCTTGATATTGATGGTAACGAAGTGAACGAGGATCGCTTTATCGCCGATGCCGTGCAGGTCACTTTCACCGATCAACATCTTGTCATGAAATCGAGGAATTTGCCGAATCATCCTACGGCGAGTTTCCCAGATCGCTGGCGAATGCTCGATGGGAATCCAGCCTATATCAAGGAGCAAGCGGCCACCTGGTATCTGCCACTTGAACCCGAAGTCGATCCCAATCATTTCGCTATGGTTGGCCGCAATGACAATCAAGCCTTGCCAATGGGGCCGATCGGAGTTGCAACTAACGGAGTGATTTTCTTCAATCCGTTTGATCATATCTATGAAGCGGATGCCGTCTGGCGATTGGATCGCTGCTGTGGACACCCAAGCCCAAGAAATCAATATCACTACCACAAGTATCCTGTTTGCGTGAAGTCGCCATGGAGTGACGACGGGACTGGTCATTCTCCGATTATTGGATTTGCATTCGACGGGTTCCCTGTTTACGGTCCTTACGAGTCTCAAGGTGAATTGGCCAAGGATAGCGAAGCCAATCCACTGAACGAATTCAACGTGCACAAGGATCTGGTAAGAGGCTGGCACTACCACGTGACACCAGGTCAATTTCCACACATTCTCGGTGGTTACTGGGGTAAGCTAGAGCAGAAGAATCGGGCGCGCGGTGGGAATGCTGGCGGTCGAGGAAATTAGGTTCGAGGCTGATCAGATGCGTATATTCCTTGGCTATGTTTTACCTCCTGTGTTGATAGTGGCTTCAGTCGTAGCCTTCTATGCACTGGGTTCCAAGCCAGAGACACACAAAAAGAAAAAGCCTCCGCAGCGTGAGACTTTGGTGGAGGTTGTGAAGGCCAGAGTCAGCAACGGGGCGTTTCATGTCGAAGCATCGGGCGTCGCCGTTCCTTTCCGCGAGATAACTCTGTCCAACGAAATCGGAGGGCGGATTTCCTACAAAAATCCTATTCTGAGATCAGGTCATGAAGTTACTGAGGGAGAAGAGCTGATCCGGCTCGATAATCGTGACTTCCAATTGGCCGTCGAGCGTTTGCAACAAAAGATTAGCCAAACGGATTCGGCGCTGCGGGCGGTCGACGTCGAACAAGAGAATACATCGCGTTTGATTGAGATTGCCAAGAAGGCTCTTGAACTTCAGCAAAGAGAGTTGGATCGACTGAGCGAATTGTCCGATGACAACGCGATCTCTGTATCCGAGGTGGACGCCGCACAGCAAAGGCAGTTGCTCGGGCTCCAACAATTGACCACGAATGAGAATCAACAGCGACAACTGGAATCCAGAAAAGACACGCTGGAGCATGACAAGGCTCTTTTCGAGATTGAGTTAAAACAAGCTAAGTTGAACCTCGAGCGTACTGTGATTCGAGCACCGATCTCAGGCACGGTCGTTCGCTCGGATATCGAAGAAGATGCCTTCATTCAGCCGGGTACAAATCTTGCAACGATTGAAGACACATCCGCGATCGAAGTGCTTTGTCATCTGGAATCCCAGGACTTGGACCTTATTCGGGACTCACAACCTCAACTAAAAAGTGCAGAGGATCTAAAACAGGATCGAGCGCAGGCCAAGGAACGTGAGAAGCTACCCAACGTTCCTGTTGAAATCCTGCTGAATCGTGCAGGGAACGAGTATGTCTGGGAGGCTGTTTTGGATCGTCGCGATGGAGTCGGCGTCGACCAGCGGACGCGTACTCTGCCTTGCCGAATTCTTGTATCGAATCCTCAGGATGGAAGCAAAAGAGACGCGTCTGCACGTGAAAAGTCGCTGCAACTTATTCGGGGCATGTTCGTTCAGGTTCGAATTCAGCTGAACATCGATCGGCCACTGATAAGCATCCCGGAAAGTGCCGTTCGTCCAGGCAAGCAGGTTTGGGTTAAAGAGGACGGCAAGCTTCGGATGATTCCGATTCGAATTGTGAAAATCATGGATGGTCAAGTGTTCGTGGATGCGAGCACAGGAGCGATGGGGCCAGGAGTCGAGATTATTCTCTCCCCCGTGCCACAAGCCAAAGATGGACTGGCTGTAAGTGCTGGCAATCGAAAAGGTGGCGGAAAGGGCGGCGGCAAAGGTGGCGCAAAAGTTGACGGAAAGGCAACCGGAAAAGGTGGCGGGCCAGGTACGCAGGCAGGCAAATCGAATCGCACCGTAGATGCGAGTGGAAAACCAGGTGCGGAAGCCAAGCCAGCAAGCAAACAATTGCAGGCCGGAGGCAAGTAGTCGATGAAATCGATTGTTCGTTGGTCCGTAGATAATCCACAGGCGATCAACATGCTGGTTGTGGCGGCACTGGTTTGGGGCGCGTGGAGCGCTCTTTCGATGCAGCGCGAATTCTGGCCTTACTCGGACTTGGATGTCATCCAAGTTAGCGTTGAGTATCGCGGCGCCAGTCCAGACGAAATCGAAGAGAGCGTCTGCCAGAAAATCGAAGAAGCTGTGCGAAGTGTCAACGGTGTCCGGCGTATTACCTCCACCGCTCGGGAAGGGCGAGGCAACGTGTCGATCGAGTTGGAAGCGGATGTTTCCAATGCCGAAGTCCAGGAAATTCTTGGGGATATTCGCTCGCGCGTGGATCAGATCCCGAGCATGCCAGCTCTAGCAGAAGAGCCCGATATTCGAAGGCAAGAGCCAAGGTCCACCGCATTGCAAGTTGGTGTTATTCAAGAGGCGCAGGCAAAAGGGGGGAGACTGGAACTACGAGAACTGGCTGAGCAAATACGCGAAGAAATCCTCTTGTTGCCAGAGATTTCCCAAGCCGAGTTGTTGGGTGCCCCACGCTTTCAAATAGACATCGAAATTCCCGAGGAGACTTTACGTAAGTACGGATTGACCTTGGAGGGCGTTGCCGAACTCGTGCGGAACGAGAACTTGGAGATGCCCGGTGGGACGCTCCGCATGGACTCGCAGGAAATCTTGTTGCGAGGCAGCAACCTGAAAACAACTGGTGACGAAATCGCCAAGTTGCCGCTGATCAGCCAGCCCAACGGAGTTGTGTTGACTGTCGGCGACTTGGGAATCGTTCAGGATGACTTTAGCGACGATTCCGCAATCAGCCGCATCAATGGACAGCCAGGTATGGCAATTCAAATCGATACAACGGCAACTGAGGATATCATTCGGGTCGGAAAGTCAATTTATCGATTTGTGGACGAGCGCGAGATGCCTGAGGGCTATCGTTTAATCTACTTCCGTGACAGGACTGACGATGTCGAAGCAAGGCTAACATTACTGGCCAAAAATGGCTGGCAGGGACTATTGCTAGTCTTTCTGATGCTTGCCTTCTTTCTCGAATTTCGGCTGGCAATCTGGGTAGCGATGGGCATCCCGCTTTCCCTGGCTGGCGCCTGCGTGGTGATGTTCTATTCAGGGCAAACCTTGAATATGACGTCGATGTTTGCGTTCTTAATCGCTCTAGGCATCGTGGTGGATGATGCGATTGTGATTGGCGAGAATATTTACGTGCATCAAAAAATGGGCAAGTCACCTCGTGATGCGGCCATCGATGGAACGATCGAAGTTATGCCCTCAGTCGTGACTTCCGTTTTGACCACGGTTCTCGCATTCCTTCCGATGCTATTCATGACCGGGCGTTTGGCGAGATTCACTCAAGTTTTGCCATTCGCTGTGATCGCAATCCTGTTGTTTTCGTTGGTTGAAGCCCTAACCGTTTTACCCTCGCACCTAGCTCATACGAAGGCGGAGCGATCTTCTGTACAGGGCCGCGCGTTTTCTTGGCTTTGGCTTCTTTCCCCCTTGCGCTTGGTCGGCGTTCTGGTTCGTCAAATCAACCGCCTCATGGCAGGCGGCCTTTCGTGGTTGGTGGACCGCGTCTACTTGCCCTCACTTCGATTCTCTTTGCGATATCCACAGCTCATCCTTTGCGCCGCGACGGCCATGCTTATCTTGACTTGGGGAGTCGTACGGGCGGGTATCGTGCCTTACATTATTCTGCCTCGGATTGATTCCAATTTTTGCACAGTGTTGGTTGCCTACCCCGATGGAACCCCTGAAGAGGTTACGAATGCGACCACGTTGCGTCTCGAGAAGGCGATGCTAGAGCTGAATAGACAGTCTCAGGAAGAGGGGCTTACTGATTCCAAGGATGGAGTTGTTGAAGCAATTCACCGCTGTGTTGGTTATGGCGCAAGTACATTCGGCGATGTTTCTTCTGGCAGCCATGTTGGTAGCCTCACTGTGCAACTGGTCGATACTTCGCATCGATCGATAACCAGTCAGGAAATAGTCAGCCGTTGGAGGAAAATGGCGGGACCGATCGCTGGTTCGGATCTTGTTTCCTTTGGTTCTGGTCCACGTGGGATCGCGGCAGCGCCAATTGAGTTTTCATTGCTTGCTCGCAGTGAAGATATCCCTTCGCTGGAGTCGGCCATAGAACGATGCGTGAATCATCTTGAGCAATATCCAGGTGTGCATGACGTCACAGCTGGAGGGCGGCCGGGAAAATGGGAATATCGACTTCAAATTAAAGATGAAGCCAAAGCCATGGGTATTCCGCTCTCTACCATGGCGCGAACGGTGCGAGCCTCATACTATGGGGCCGAGGTGATGCGCTTGCAACGCGGGCGACATGAAGTAGAGCTCCGGGTTCGTTACCCCAAGGAACAGAGGGAGTCCTTAGCGGATTTTGAGGAGATTCGCATTCGAACACCGGACGGTGCTGAGCGACCCTTGACAGAGTTGGCAAACATTGAGGTCGGTCACAGTTACTCGATGATTCATCGCTTGGATCAAATGCGTTCGATAACGATAACCGCCGACATTGACGAGGATGTAGCAAATGCATTCGAGATCACTCGTGATCTGCAGGCGACACTTATTCCTGAACTGGACCAGGATTATCCAACGCTCCGTGTTCTCTGGGAAGGACAGCAGGAACAGACGAATGAATCGATGAATAGCATGTTATTAGGCTTTACCGGCGTAATGGTCGGGATGTTTCTGCTACTGACGATCGAGTTTAAGTCCTACATGCAGCCACTGCTCGTATTGTCCATCATTCCTTTTGGTGCCATCGGCGCAGTAATAGGACATATCATTCAGGATCTACCATTCACGCTTTTTAGCATTTACGGTTTGGTAGCGCTCACTGGAATCGTTGTGAACGACTCCATCGTGTTGATCGACTTCATCAACCGAAGAATCGTGGAGGGGCAAACAGTGGAAGATGCACTTTTGGATGCCGGACGCAGGCGCTTCCGACCGGTATTGCTAACATCGATTACCACGATTGGCGGCATGCTTCCCATCTTGCTGGAAACATCTCGTCAGGCACAAGTGTTGATTCCAATGGCAACTAGCCTCAGTTTTGGGCTAATCTTCGCGACCGTAATCGTCCTGATTCTTGGGCCCACGTTTTTCCTAGTGGCAAGCAGGATATCATTCCTGATGAGTGAGCCACCGGTTGAGTCCGAGAAAATACAACAAGCGGCCCTTCGAGAGGCACTTTAAAAAAATGGCTGCTCGTTCGAAAACCAGCAGCCGTCGGTTAAATCAACCTAAAAAAAGCAGTTATAAGTGCCGAAACCTAGAATTCCAATTAGCGACGACGAATGATTTTGGTTTTGGGCTCTTCTTTTTCTTCTTGACCTTCAGTTACCTGTCGCATGGACTTTCGAAGTTGTTGGCTCAGGCTCAATTCTTCGTACTGGAAATAATCGCCCAAGAGTGACTCGGCCTTCTTGCGCTGCTCTGGAGACAGCTCTTTGAAAAGCTTGGCACGTGCGGCGGTGCGAATTGCCAGGATTGCTGCTTTGGCTTCTGCTTCAATTTTGGCTGCTTTGTCGACCAAATTTTGCTTTTGGTCGTCATAGACGCCGATCTCTTCTCCCAGACGCCCGTTCACAAGGGAATCTCCCATTCCTCCCTCTTGTTGGACGTCAATCTGGTAGGCCAATTGCTGCACTCGCTCTAATTGGGCGGGCAAGAGAATCTCTTCGATGGCGGTCTCGGATTGCTTCTGATTCTCTTCCATCATTTCTTGAAATTCACCGCCGCCGAATTGAATCGGGCCGCCATTCTGTCGGCTAGCAATTAATTTTGCCGAAAGCAGTTTGCTCATACGCTTCTGCGATTCCTTCATGATTTTTTGGGCACCAGCATATTGTTCTTCAGACAACTTGAGCTCATTGCGAACCGATTCATTGGAAAGCAGGCTAAATAATTGCGAACGGTTGTTGGGATCAACGCCGCCTAAAGAAGAGCCGAGCGAGAAGCTCGAACCCGGAGAGGCGAAGCTGAAGCTCATAGCGCCCTCGGCGATGGATTCTGTTGCCTCGCTATCGCCGACTCCAAGGATTTGGATTTGAGCTTCCTGAGCTCGTAGGCATGAGCTAGTGAAGCCAGCAAAAATAAGGCAAGCAAAGACATTCCATTGAGACTTTGCGAAAGGGCGAGAAAATAGCATTGGTTCTCCAATCAAGTGGTTTTTCGGGTAGCGAATCTGACCGTAGAAGTTAAGGTTGCCGCTGCGAGTGAAGTGTTGCACTGCAACTCAGATTTCTGCTCTTAGGTCTTAGCAAATCGACGGGATGTAGTTCATGGGACGATTTTGGGCCCTGCTAAAAGATACATGGGCATTGTGGATTGTCTTTACGGTTGGAGCAATCCTGATGGCGACTTTGCTCAGTCCCATTTTTTGGGTCACCTTCCCAATATGTATTTTTACTTTCTTCTGGTTTGCCTTTGTTCGCTACGATGAGGAAGGTAATTTCAAGGGTAGCTAGCACAGTGGTTGCTGAGTCACTGTAGCTACCTTGATAGAAAGAGTGGCACAAAGAAATGAAGTCGATGCCCGAGGGCAACCAGCAGCTGACTCGCGAGGACCTAATTCGATTGACGGAGCAGCTGGAAAGCATCGTCGAAGATCGCGGGCTGGTTCTACCCTTGGACAAGGACGAGTTGGAGCGGCTGCTCAAAGCGGCTGGGCAAGTCTCTCATCCGGGGCGTGCTGCCAAACGTCGGTTGGTAAAAGCTTCGCGCGAGCAGCGTCGAAAAGACGAACAAAAGAGCTCGACTAAGGACCAACAGCTTTTGGCTCAAACCGGAATCCGCATACAAAACGCAAACCACTCATCTCGGCACCTGCTCAGTGCACCTCCTGAGCCACTGAATGAGCAAGAGCTCCTCGCGCAGCATGCTAGAAAGGGCGCGAACCGCGCTGGCAGCCGTATTATTGGGAGACTGGAGCAAGCCAGGAATTGCTACATTTGCAAAGCCGACTACCACGACTTGCACGAATTCTACGATGCCATGTGTCCAGCTTGTGCAGACTTCAATTGGGAGAAAAGAAACCAAAGGGCGGATCTGAACGGTCGCTATGCAGTGGTTACTGGAGCTCGCGTAAAAATCGGGTTCGAGGCAAGTCTAAAACTTCTTCGCGCGGGCTGTCACGTGGTGGCGACAACGCGTTTTCCCAACGATGCAGTGCAACGTTATTCGACTCAGCTGGATTCTCATCACTGGCTAGATCGTCTACAAGTTGTCGGATTGGACATGCGGCATACTCCCAGCGTCGAGTCACTGGCCGTCCACCTAGGCGAGACCTTGCCGCGACTTGACTTCATTCTCAATAATGCTTGCCAAACCGTTCGGCGGCCTCCTGGATTTTACCAGCACTTGCTGGAAAACGAGCGAAGTATAGCATCGGAGAATTCCCGCAAGGCGTTACCGGCGTTACAGCTACAATCCGAACTAGTCGAAAAGCATCGGCAGCGATCCACGGGGCAGCCGGGCCTTGTAGCAGAGGCGAATCGTCCGATGCATGGAATCACCCGGTCTGCTGATCTCTCGCAAATCTCAATGTTGGAAGAAGACTTCTTGCAACACGTCTTTCCTGAGGGTGAGTATGACGTGGACAATCAGCAAATCGATTTGAGGCAGAAGAATAGTTGGCGACTCAAGCTGGATGAGGTCGCAACGGTCGAACTTTTGGAAGTGCACCTCGTCAACGCCGTGGCGCCTTACATTCTCAATGGACGTCTACGCAATTTGATGAAACGAGATCGAACGGACGACAAGCATATCGTCAATGTTTCGGCGATGGAGGGAGTCTTTTATCGAGCTTTCAAACGCGATACGCATCCTCATACCAACATGGCAAAAGCGGCCCTCAATATGATGACGCGTACTTCTGCGGTGGACTACATTGCGGACGGAATCCACATGAACAGCGTGGACACGGGCTGGATCACCGATGAAGATCCCATTGAAATAACGGAGCGCAAGCAGCAGGAGCATGGTTTCTCACCGCCGCTAGATTTGATTGATGCAGCCGCTCGCATCTGCGATCCGATTTTCAGTGGTCTAAATTCAGGCGAGCACGTTTGGGGCAAATTCTTAAAGGACTACCGCGTTTCTAACTGGTAGTTCAGCGTCGGCGGCAGTGAATTGGATGTATTGCAATCGCGCGACAAACTAAGAAGTTTCTTGGGACCACACATTCTTCATCCCAGTGATAAAGGATTCTCATGAGATTCGCACTAGGAATTGAAAAACATACTTTCTACGTTACCGCGTAGCACTTGTTTGCCAAGTTCAATGGCTCGTGTTTCGCTCCAATTCATATCCTGCACAAAGTGAGAAGCCAGAACTTTGGCGAGGCAACGCTTGAACATGGCAAACTTGGGTAGAGCGAACTCGAGTTTGTACATGTCGCTGTAGTAGCCCACGATCTTGTTGCGTGGAACGGCTTCTAGTCTCGCTTGCAAATCGCGTGCGATAAAGGAAGGCGTATTGCTGTACCACCAGTGCCCGTTACAGGTCACGTTGGGAAAAATCCAGGCGTAGCTTACTAGTTCTTGGTTGGTGACACTCGCAAGCACCGAGATTGGAAAAGTCACTTGCGGGAATGCGTTGAACAGTTCTTGATACTGGATCAACGAAACCCGACTATCGTATAGATCTTGACCTTGGAACACGCCGGCTGGATAGACAGATCGATTGACACCGATCATTAAATCAAACGGTAATTTGAACTCCACGCAGTTCTCGGCGAGCTTCCAAAATACCCAATAGCCGAGAGTCAACCTTGTTTCGTCTTCCGCCGAATCACCGTCTCGAAGTACCTCAGATAAGGCAGTCTCGGCAGCGGCGTCGCTGATTTGCCGTGGCGTAAAGAAGGGCGGTAGGCTGATCGCGCAGGCTCGAACTCCTTTTGCACTGAAGTGTTCGAAACGCTGGCGGATGGCTTTCGCCAAGTCGCTTAGATTCAGTACCTCGACCGACGAACAGGATTGCAGGCGGTCGCGAACGGCTTTTGTTGCAAAGTGAAAAACGAGTTCATCTGTTCGTAAGCAGGGTATGTAACGCTTGGTGTCGAAACCGGCCAGATCATCATCAAAATCGTTTGTCAAGAACACTGCTTCCAACTTGGACTTGGCAAGCACTTCTGACTCCCAGTCGGGTTGGTCTAGTTTGGCCTGCGCCGCGTCGTATAACGTTTCCCAGTTTGTTGCATCAAAGCGTTCAATTTCAACACCGAACAACTCTTTGCCAACTTCCAGAAGCCAGCTAATCTGCGCCGTGTTATCGAGATGATGGATGCCTTCGGCCAGCCTGCCGACTTTTTCTTTCGGGCTAAGATTTGGATCTTCAATTGCTTCCCGAGGCATTCCAGCGGAATGGGCAAGTTCGGTGTAGTAATGATACCCCAGGATGTCGGCCAAAGTTGTGCTGGCTGGACTATGTGGGTTGATGTGCGTGTGGGGATCGATGAGGACCAAACTGTCCAATTCGTTAAAAATTTGCTTTTGAAGTGCCTCTGACATTCTCAAGTCCTCTAAATCCAGGGGTGATGCCAGCATAGTGTGAAGTAAATATCACCCTTCGAAAAGGGGCATTGCTTCGCCTAAAGAGGATGCCAAATCATCATGTTTTCCCCAAACGCTAGCCTTAAGCTTTTCCAGCCAACGGGCGAAAAACTCGATTTTTCGTTGAGTTTCGATAGACGCGGGAAATCGATTTCGCGCCAAGTTGGTCAGAAAGACTACAATGAAATGGGTAGTTTCTTTTTATCTGTTCCAGCTTGTGATGCGCGCCACGCATCGGCGGTGAGAGCTTATGACCATTGATGATTTCGAGCCTGAAAAGCGCGATGAAGATTTGGAGCTCGATCCACGTGAAAAGGCTACTCCTACTGAAAACCCAAATTTAGCGCCTGACACAGATAGGAACGCCGAGTTCTTCAAGAGTGTCTTCCCAGCACCTGTGGAATTTTCTGGGGGCGAACATCCTTCTCGCTCGATGTCTCAAGCCGCATCCGATCCGAAACCAACAGAATCATCTGCGATTGCTACTGACGACCTAAGTGCTGCTGGTTCCGAGGCAAGTTCGAAGGCTGCCAGTCGCTCGTCGCGAATCGTGACGAAACGTGACAAAGAGCCAGAGGGCAAGGATTCGCAGCCCTTGCACTTGGCAACTTCGACTTTCTTAAGCCTGCTGATGGTGCTCGGGTTGCTTCTGCTCGCCAGACTCATGGTTCCCTCTTTGGTTGAGAGTATTCGCTATGGCTGGCACCGTGGTCAGTTGCGTGCCGAATACGAACTGAGTGGCCAACGCCTCAAGAGTGTTTCACTCGACTCCTTGGCAGAAGTATCGAAGTTGGTGAGTCAACGCATGGGGCCAAGTGTGGTGCATATTGATGTAACGCGTAGAGTCAATCTGGCTGACGTAGAAGGGAAATCTTTTGACCTCCGCGGTCCCGCCATTATGGAAGGGCAGGGGAGCGGATTCATTATCAGCAAAGATGGTTACATCCTTACGAATGATCATGTCCTGGAGGATTCCGGTGAGATTGAGATTACGCTAAGCGATGGTCGTCAACTTCCCGCGACAACCGTAGGAAGAGATCCTCATACAGATCTTGCAGTGGTGAAGATCGAAGCAGGAAAACTACTACCAGTTGAATGGGGCGATAGTAGCGACGTCGTTGTCGGGACGCCAGTTTGGGCAGTGGGTAGTCCATTTGGCCTGCAGCAGACTGTTACGTTCGGAATCATCAGCGGCAAACACCGTGTTGATTTCCGTAGCACAGGCAGCCAGCGCAACCTCCGCGCCCCCTACGGAGATTTAATGCAGAGTGATGTTGCATTGAATCCCGGCAACAGCGGTGGACCACTTGTAAACTCGATGGGGCAGGTCGTTGGAGTTAACGCGGCTATCCTTGGCGATACTTTCCAAGGCGTTAGTTTTTCGATTCCAAGCCGAGTTGCTGAGAAAGTCGCAGAACATCTGATTGCAGAGGGAGCTGTGCCGCGAGGCTGGCTTGGCGTAGTGCTGGTGGACCTATCCAACAACGAAAAATTCGCGGATGATGGCAGTCGTCGGTTTGGCGTACGAATCGATCGTTTTCCTCCTGCCCTGCAATCCCCTGCCAAACGCGCTGGACTTCAAGTGGGCGATATCATCGTCGACTTTGAAGGAACTCCTATTGACGATGTTGCAAGCCTGATTCGAATGATTGGCGAGACGGTCGCTGGGACTGAAGTCGTTTTGAGCATCGACAGGCCGCTGAAACTTGCCAAGGGCAATGAAGCCAAGGACGGCAATGATGGATCTAAAAACGGCGCCAATTCCGATAAGTCGGTCAGTCAAGAATTCGAACGTCTCAAGATCGAAGTCGTTCTCGATCGGAGAGATCCCAATCTATAAGCCATGAAAGCGTATTCTGAATATCTGCTTCTAGCTGCACTTATTGGGATTCTCGCGGCAATGTATTTTCTACTAGGCCACCGCGTGGCAATTTTTTCTGCCTGTCTATCTATTGTCTGGTTTTTCATCATCTTTGTCCTGATGAGTCGACCTCCCGGGATACCAGAGTTTGTTAGTGATGAGGTTGGCAGTGATGAGCAGCATGTTATTCGCAAGGATGTGATACCCAAGTTTGGGCTCATCGACCGCCTGCGGCTGGCATTGGCTGCGGCTTGTGGTGCAAGTCTGATTTTGTGGGTAACCCTAGTCGTTCTCGGTCGTTGATTCCTTCGAAGGCCTTTTGCGCCTGCGTTCTGCGGACTGAGAGTTTGGATTCTGGCGAATCTTTGACGTGGTCAACAGCCGACAGCCGACTAAAATAGATCCCTGACGCCTGTTTTGGTTCCGTCGCAATGATCAACCGAAACAGCAAGATAGACTTTACCCAAAGTGCAAAACTACGTTCAAAGCCAAATCAAAAGGATAGGTTTTCAATGCATTACGCTGGCTTCATGAAATCCATTCGGTCCACACCTTGTGTGTTCGCTGGTCTCATTACGCTCTCAGCTGTTTTCTGTATTGATGCAGGTGCCAAAGAGCCAGTGAAGGTTCAGCCGGGTATAGCGATAGAGCAACCGGCAGAAGGTCCCTTTGTAAAAGTCGCGGAAGGGTTCATGGTCCCCTACAAATTGCTCCTGCCAGGGAGTGACGTAGAAGTGTCAATGATTCCAGTTCCTGGCGGCAAATTCAAAATGGGAAGTAGCAAGGATTCGGCTGGTCATGCTGAAGATGAAGGACCGCAAATCGAGCTGCAGATTGATCCGATGTGGGTTGCCAAGTGCGAGACGACATGGGAGGAATACAAGTACTACATGTCGATGTATCAGGTTTTCAAAAAGATCCAAGAAGACGGAAGTCGCGCAGTAACGGAAGCAAATATGTCTGATGCCGTTACGGCACCTACTGAACTCTATGAACCAACGCACACTTACGAGTACGGTGAAGGACCAAAGCTGCCTGCGGTTACTATCACGCAGTACGCAGCAAAGCAGTACACCAAATGGTTGAGCAAGATAACCGGGCAGCAATATCGTTTGCCAACCGAAGCAGAATGGGAATATGCTTGCCGTGGTGGTTCTGATACCGCATACCATTTTGGCGATGATCCGGCGAAATTGGGCGATTACGCATGGTACGCCGAGAACTCAGAAGACTTGCCGCATGACGTCGGGTTAAAGAAACCAAATCAATACGGCCTCTACGATATGCACGGTAATGCTATTGAATGGGTCATCGATGCCTACACGAAGGATGGCTATGGAGCCGTAGCGAAGAAGGGCCCCAAGTCGTATCTTGAGGCTATACAATGGCCCCCGACCCAAGAAAGCCGAGCTTTACGAGGCGGTGGGTTCCAGGATGATCCCGAAGTACTGCGTTCCGCTGCAAGGATTGGTTCTGAGGACGAAGATTGGAAGGACTGGGACCCAAATATTCCACTCAGCCCATGGTGGTACACTACAGATCCAGCTCGAGCTGTTGGCTTTCGCATATTCCGATCGTACAAGCCGATTGATGAAAAGCTAATTTCGAAATTCTGGGATATCGACAATGAAGACATCCAATTCGATGTTGATGTGCGGATTGAAGGTGGACGCGGTGTCTTGATTCCCGTCGATCCGGCAATCGTGGAGGAAATCAAAGCGAGCAAGTAGGTGAGTAAGAAATGCCTTCATCAAGTTCTCTGAGTAGGATGCCTAGGATTGACTAAGGACGAGAGCCCAAGCCCCCGGAAGACTGAGCAATCAAATGAGTCCGATCTAGATTCTCTGTCTTGGGGCGAGTTTGAAGATTGGATACAGTTGGTACGTTTTCCGGCTGTATTCACATTGTTGTCGAATGTCGCAGTGACGGCCATTCTGGCCAATCTTGACCTGCTGCCAATCACTGCATTTATTCCAACTCTCCTTGCATCTGTGGCAGCCTATTGGGCCGGGATGATTTTGAACGATGTGGTCGATCTGGAAGAGGATCGCCAGAATCGGTCTCGTCGCCCATTGGCGGCTGGGAAAATTTCGCCAGTGGTCGCGGGCCACGTTGCGACTGCATTACTGATGGTCTGCCCCTTGTTGATCCTTGGGACAACTCTCTTGCACAACGCGCAGCCACTATGGCTTGGGGCGGCTTTTGCGTCTTCCGTTGCATTAGTTATTTGTGTCCGTGGATATAACTCAATCTTGAAATCGACGCTGTTGGGACCTTTCTTGATGGGCGGCTGTAGGGCGCTGAATATCCTGATGGTTGGTTGTGCCTTGTTTTCTGTAGGAACGGCTGAGAGATTTCCAATTCCGCTGTTGTACTTTGCGGCTGCAACCGGAATCTACATCCTGGGAGTTACGATTTTTGCGGGGCGGGAAGAGCATGAGGACAGCGACTCGGCGCAATTGCTGCTCGGCCTGGCACTGCAGGTTGGCGGGTTGGCCCTAGTGGCATTTCTTCCACGCGGAGAATACCGGGAGCTTGCTTGGACTTTGAATCCTAATGCAGGATATCCGCTGCTGATGGGGCTGATTGCTATGACTGTAATACATCGCAGCCTGAAAGCTATTTTGCAGCCGTCTTCGCGTTTGGTGCAGCTCGCAGTAAAACACTCGCTCCTGACGTTGATTCTAATCGACGCAGGAGTCGTCGTGACTTGGGCTGGACCGTATTACGGCTGTGCTGTGGTTGCTCTGCTAATTCCAGCACTTGCTAGTGCTATGAAAGTTCGCACGACCTAGCGTTTGTCGGGATCGAAGTGCAATGCAGTGTCATCAGACACTAGGTGCTAGAGTGCACCGAAGCCAGTGCAGACAACTTTGGTGGTTCTTGCAAGTATTCTCAAATCGTTACCGAAGCAGCAGTTTTGCAAGTAAATCAGATCATAGGCAACCTTTCGGCGATACGAATCCAAATCGTTTGCGTATCCGCCTTCAATTTGTGCGATGCCAGTTAGCCCAGGCTTGAGTCCCAGCCGCTGCGGGTAGTCAGGAACTTTGAGGAACAGCTCTTCCATATACTCGATGCACTCGGGCCTCGGACCAACCATACTCATGTCACCGAGTAGGACGTTTACTAGCTGAGGCAATTCGTCGATTCTGGACTTTCGAAGAAACTTTCCGACCGCGAAAATTCGATTGTCCGTTGCCTGCACTTGGGTGGGGCTGTCATTTCCAGCCGCTAGGTGCATTGTTCGAAGTTTGAAGATTCGAAATGGCTCACCAAATAGCCCAGCTCGAAACTGAGTAAAGAAGATTGGTCCAGGCGATGTTAATTTGATGGCGATGGCCGCAACAATCAGGATCGGAATTGCTAGCACCAAAAGAAGACTGGCGACAGCAATATCCAGAATTCGTTTTACTGCGCGCGTACGCCGAGCCAAGCAATGAACATTCTGCCGTGATGTTTCCAATCCAAGTAACCGAAGCCATCTCGGAGGATCCAAATCCATCGACTTCGCGTGACGCAATTCTTCCTCAGACACAGGCGGTAAGCGTTCGACAATCAGTCGGTGACGTGTCTGGCCAAACTGCACATCAGGATTGGAAACAACTGCAGACATGAGTTCTTGAATTTTTGGGGTAGTGGGAACGCAGTGCGCGGATTACAACGCAAATGCTTGAAAAGGCAGACACTTTCTTGGATATCGAATCATAGATCGGGAAAATTTCACTGTCATAAAAGATGCAGCAAATTGACGCTGACCGCGGTTTTCGATATGCGGAATATTCGGATTGTAGAAGTACATACGTGAAAAACACCGATTCCATATCAACTTCGAAAATCGTGATCGGCTTTATGATCTGGCGAGTCCAACCATTTTCACAATCCAGCCAAAGTGGCGGAGATTGCTCATCACTTTGACAATTTCGCTCGGATACTGGTGCTAGCAACGCGAGTGTTGCGTTTATCGAAGTTCGATGGCGAAACAACAAAGCTAGCGAATTTGCTATCAGACTGTGGCCGGTTCTGACGATGCGTCACGCGAGATTCAGGTACAGCCAAACGCTTTAGAAGTTCTTGTGAGTTCCTTAGGCTTTACTTTCCTGTACCAAAGCTTCAATTCTCTTAACGGCGAGTTGCAAAGAGCGGACAGCCATTTGGAAGTTCATGTGTCCAGAGATTTCAGGTTGAATTTCAGCGAATAGTTCCGTTGCCCGCTGAAGTCGCGTGAGTTTCCTCCGAGCATACCGCAGGTACTTCTTGGTATCGCCTGCATCTAGGGATGGCCCTAGGGCAAGCATGAAGTCGTATAGGTCGCGGTGCACGGATGCTAGTTCCTCATCTTCGGCGGCCTCTTCACTATGCTTCAAGAACGTTCGAACCATCCAAACGTGAGCAACTTCCGCATCAATTCTTTGCATGAACTCGTCTGGCGTCATGAAATGATTCTTTCTTCTTGCCTGATTCCTGATCTACATGTCGAGAATTCTAGTTTGGTCAAATTCAAGCTCGTGGGAAGAGGCGTTACAATAAATCACTCTCTCGCTCGGAAGCACCAACTTTCCGCGACGTTAGAATTCCGCATATCTGCATTGCCCAAATTGCATCCAGGGCCCGAATACGCAACAAGGAATTGAGTTGAATTCATGCCGGATCTGATTGCACAAGGCCCACGCCCCCAGGATCGATGGCGGCGTAGTTTACAGGATGAGGGAGTAGAGTTTGTGCTGGGCCGCACGGCGCAGCCCTGGTCGGTTACCTGGGATGATCGTGTTTCGCGCAAACATGCTACTATTTGCTGGAACGGTGAAAGACTAGAGGTTCGCAAGCTGGAGCAGGCCAGAAACGCAATCTTTTTTCGCGGCCAACAGTGCGAGCAATTCGCTGCTGGTGTCGGCGAACATTTTGTGATCGGTCAAACAACCTTTACCATCCTCGATCAACAAGTCGAAATTACGCAAGAAGCAGCAGCCCCCGCATTCGCTGAGCAAACCTTTTCAGCTCACTTGCTTCGGCAGAACAAATATCGCGATGCGGATAAACGCATCGAGGCACTGGGCAAGCTGCCTGAGATTATCGCAGGAGCAAGCAACGATCAGGAGCTGTGTGTTCGAGTGGTAAACCTTTTGCTGCAGGGTGTCCCAGAAGCAGGTTTCGTGGCCATCCTACGGTTGCGAGAGGAGGAAAACGAAGAGGAGGAGAATCCTGGAGCAGCAACCGTCGTCGACGTCGAGCTCAGCCAATCGATGTCTCGCACTCAATTAGATGTCGACGTTAGCGATGATCTCGAAGTCATGCATTGGGACAGTCGGACCATGGCTGGCCAGCGATTTGCTCCTAGCGTCGGATTAGTAAGCTCAGCGATTCAATCTAAAGAAAGTGTGCTCCATGTCTGGAGCCGCGCGGCGGCTAACCCGACTTTCACGCAGAGTGAGAACGTCGATTGGGCCTTCTGCACTCCGGTTACTACAGAAGCTTGTCCTGGTTGGGCAATTTACGTTGCTGGGCAATTTGCTTCCGCAACCATCATGGAGCTGGAGCAAGGCACCAGAGAATCGGAACTGCTGCAAGATGATCTGAAGTTTGCAGAGCTTACTGCGACGACAATGGGCGCGTTACGTCAAGTCCGCGCTTTGCAGCGACGACAGGATAGCCTAAGAAACTTTTTTGCTCCTGTGGTCATGGATGCGCTTCGAGGAACAGATCCAGAACAGGTTCTTACACCCAGGGAAACAAATGTTTCGGTATTGTTTTGTGATTTGCGGGGCTTCTCGAAAAAGAGTGAAGATCAAGCCAATCAATTGCTGGAGTTGTTGAAACGTGTTAGCGATGCTTTGGGAGTAATGACGCATCACATCCTGGCCAATGGCGGTGTCGTTGGTGATTTTCACGGTGATGCAGCCATGGGTTTCTGGGGTTGGCCCGTGGCTACCGGCAATCCAATGCAACAAGTATGTCAAGCAGCACTGGCAGTGCGGGCTGAGTTCGAAAAGGCCGCGCAACAGCCGGATCACCCATTGGCCGACTTCCGGGCGGGAATTGGTATAGCTTCAGGGCAAGCAGTTGCGGGGAGAATCGGAACGACGGATCAAGTCAAAGTCACAGTGTTTGGTCCAGTCGTGAACCTAGCATCACGTTTAGAAGGGATGACCAAGCAACTTCACTCTTCCATTCTTGTCGATGAGCCCACTGCAGATTGGGTTCGCAGGCATGTTCCCTCCGAGGTGCTCCGAACACGTCGCGTAGCACGCGTCCAGCCATACGGCATGAAAAAACCGCTTGTCGTTAGCGAGTTGCTGCCACCGGTTGGCGAAGGCATACTCATGCAGGACGAGCATATCGCAGCCTATGAGAACGCGCTTGACTATTTCCAGGATGGCAATTGGCCAGAAGCATTTCGATTGTTGCATCAAGTTCCGGCCGAAGATCAGGTTAAGGACTTTCTGACTGTCTTCATTGCACAGCACCACCGTGAGCCACCAGCGGATTGGGCTGGCTACATTGAACTACCTAGGAAATAGCAAGAATGTCCTACTGATCAGGCCAGTAGCTCTTTCATGACTTTTCCATGCACGTCAGTGAGTCGATAGTCACGTCCCTGAAAGCGGTAGGTCAAGCGGGTGTGGTCAAACCCTAGTAAATGCAAGATTGTGGCCTGCAGGTCATGTACGTGCACCGGGTTCTCTGCGACGCCAAATCCGAGCTCGTCCGTAGCACCGTAGTCAAAGCCACCTTTGGCGCCTCCACCCGCCATCCACATGGTAAAGCAATCAGGATAATGGTCGCGACCAAGTACTTGGCTCTTAGCGGTTCGCCCTTCACGAAAAGGCGTTCGTCCAAATTCACCGCCCCAGACGATCAGTGTGTCATCCAATAGGCCTCTTTGACGCAAATCGCGAATCAGAGCGGCCACAGGTTTGTCCATCGTCGCACACTTGTTCACCAAGCCATCGCCAATGCCCAAAGCTGCCCCTGTTCCGTGAAAGTCCCATCCCCAGTCGAACAATTGAACGAATCGTACTCCAGATTCCACCAGACGACGTGCAAGTAGGCAGTTGTTAGCCAAGCTGCTAGCGCCGGGCTTGGCCCCGTACTCGTCCAGCACATGCTGGGATTCTCGGGAGATGTCCATGACTTCGGGTACACTGGTTTGCATTCGAAAAGCCAGTTCGTACTGGGAAATTCTTGTTTGCGTTTCGGGGTGCCCCATTTCTTGCGCCTGCAGGCGATTGAGCTCATTGAGGGCATCCAAAGTGGATCGACGAAGTTTCGAATTCATCCCAGGCGGATTGGAGGCAAACAAGACTGGATCGCCCTTGGAGCGACATTGAACGCCCTGATGAACACTGGGTAGGAATCCACTGCCAAAGGAGCTCTTGCCTCCATTGGGTTGGACTCCGCTGGAAATGAGTACAACAAATGCAGGCAAGTTCTCATTTTCTGAGCCTAGTCCATATGTGACCCAAGAGCCCATTGAGGGACGCCCTGTCCTCGGAGAACCTGTGTAGATCAGAAGCTCTGCGGGTGCGTGGTTGAACTGGTCGGTTGTCATCGAGTGCACGAAGCACATCTTATTGGAGACTTTCTTAAGATTCGGCAATGCAGCTGACAACCAAGATCCTGAGTCGCCGACTTGTTCAAAGGGCTGGGGCGTACCCAGTAGAGTTGGCGTTCCTGAAGTAAATGCGAACTCACGTCCATCGAGAAAAGACTTCGGGCAGTCTTGGCCGTGCCGATTGATTAGTTCTGGTTTGTAATCAAAGAGATCTAGATTGGGCGGAGAACCTGTCATGTGCAAGTAAATGACGCGTTTTGCCTTCGGCGCGAAATGCGGTTGGCCAATATTGGGTACGGGGGTTGCTGCTGCACGTTCATTCAGCAGTCCAGCCGTGGCCAATGCGCCAAGTCCTAAAGCGCTATCACGTAGGAAATACCGACGTGTTTTAAGCTGCAAGTTTTCTAGCAGTGCGTTCATCGCTGTTATCGCTTCATCAAGACTTCATCAAGGTTTAGGATCACATTGCATAGAGCTGTAAAGGCTGCTAGCTCAATGCTGTCGGCACCTTCCGGTATCGGCCCAATTGGGTTTTCGGCCAGTTGTTTTGCAGCCTCAGGATCATCGCCAAGCAGTAGCTTTGCCTCTTCGAGCAGAGCGACCAACGCGCTCAATTCTTTGTGTTCCGGTTTCCGGCTTACCGCAAGCTCAAAGAGTCGTTCAATCTGCGATGCTACGGGTGCATCGTCAAGTTCATAGTGCACTACGCGTCGCGCCAGGGCCTGTGCGGCTTCCACAAAGCCTGGGTCGTTGAGGGTTACAAGCGCTTGCAAGGGCGTGTTGGTTCGATCGCGACGCAAGGTGCAGACTTCGCGACTGGGCGCGTCAAACGTCACCATCGACGGGTAGGGATTGGATCTTCGCCACTGCGTGTAAAGCCCACGGCGATACCGGTCTTCTCCTTCACTGGTCTTCCAGTCGGTGCTACTGCCAAAAGCGGCGGTTAAGCCTAAATCCGGCTGTGGAGGACGAACGGGTTGACCATACATCTTAGAGGACAGCAGGCCTGCAGCAGCTAAGGACTGATCACGGACCATCTCGGCACTCAAGCGAACACGAGGTCCGCGTGCAAGCCAAATGTTGTCGCCGTCTAACTCGAGGTTCTTTTCGGTGACTTGCGACGTCTGCTGGTAAGTTTGGCTTGTCACCAACAAACGCAGCATTGCTTTTCGATCCCAGCCGGAATCCATAAAGTGAATTGCAAGCCAATCCAATAGCTCAGGATGAGAAGGGCGGTCGCCTTGAGAACCAAATTCCTCGCTGCTTCGCACCAATCCAATTCCGAATAACGACTCCCAAAGTCGATTCACCCAGACGCGCGACGTGAGCGGATTTTTATTGTCGACTAACCAATTCGCGAGTCCTAAGCGGTTCAACCCAGATTCTTGCGATGGCGGAAAGACCTCTGGAGTTCCCGGCGTTACCTCTTGACCATGTGATTTGTAATTGCCTCGGATTTGGACAAAGGTCTTGCGATGTTTGGAATCAGGAAGGTCCCGCATGACCGGAACCGTCGTCTCCGGCTTTGCAGCTTGAAGCCGCTTTTCAATGCTCGCCAATTGCTCGCGTACGGGCGCCATGGATTGGCTCAAGTTACGACCAAAAAACGCAAGCAGTTTTTGCGATTGTTCCGCCGTGCGGTCCGAAACGGCCATGCGCTGAATGGCTCGAAGGTTGTTTGGAAGGGTCGCCCAGTCATTGATCCGAGCAATATTCAGCCAACTTCGTTCCAAGCGGAAGCGGCCAAGGATATGTTGCTCGTAAGGTGAATTGAAACTGAGTCGAACCGTCAAAGTGCTTGGAGCTTCGACCTCAATCGCACTTTTCAAGGCCAGTGTGATTTGCTGATTTGTTCCTTGTTTGCCACCAATGGCCCAACCCGATTTCGAGTCCTCGTCAATCGCAGCGGAGGCCGCGAAGTCCTTTTGTTCAAAGCTGGCAAATGCACTGGAGAATGCAAGTGATTTTGCGGTGCTAACCGCAGGAGTATAGGAATCTTTGGCGCTGGCGATCTTCGACGTGAAGACCACGTTGCGTTCCGCATCCAGCAATTTGACTTCAGCGCCAATCAGGCGATTCTGCAGATTATTGTCAGTACGATTGAAAACCTTGACTGTTTCAATGGCAAAAGGCTCTTCAAGATCTACTTCCCACCAGGGGTTATCACTTTGAACGGTGTGAGTCGTAGATTTGTCTTTGTTGTAGTCGCCACTGGTGTTTCCATCGAGCGCGAGTTTGGCCGGGCCCTTAAAGCCAGTAGAGCTTTGCGTCGCTTTTGCTTGTCGCGCGACGTTTTTCCCACCTGAGTAGACTTCTACTTCGGCCAAGGAAAGGATTTTCGATTTTCCTGGATGATCGATGCGCAAAAATCTAGCAGTAGGCGCCTGCTCCGATTTTGGTGTGAGAGTGGCGGAAACATTGGTCAGGACGAAGTTTCCGTTTCCTGGTGAAATCCCGGGTCCGGATCCCGGCAAACCTGCGTCGTGAAGGGCATTGATTCGGATGGCTGTTGTGCCGCTATCCTCGGGCCGCATTTCAAAGGAGAGTTCGAACTCGTCCGTTTTACCGTTCGGTTTTTCGGAATCTTGAGCCAGCAGGCTTGAATCGTCGGGCTGCCTGAGAATTTCAAGACCGCTTTTGGCCGTTGCTGAGGCTGGTGCCCAATTTGCCCACTCGGGTTCGATGAGTTCCTTTGTCCAAGCTTCAAATTCCTGACGCAAAGCAGGCGTGATAGAGTCAAGCTTCCTTTTCAGAGCAATTTGTTGTGTTTCCCATTCTTGCTTTTGCAATTGTTGCTTGAGTGTAAAAATGGGAATCGTCGGGCTTTCGTTGCGAAGGTCAGCATCCTCGGACTGATTGAAGACCGCAAAGAGCTTGAAGTACTCTTCATGTGTGAATGGATCATATTTGTGAGTATGGCACTGGGCACAGGCCATGGTCACACCCATCCAAACTGCCATCGTAGTATTGACTCGGTCTACAACCGCGACGTTTCGAAATTCTTCGTTGTTGGTTCCGCCTTCGTTGTTGGTTAAGGTATTACGATGGAAGGCAGTTGCAATTATTTGTTCTTGCGTTGAATCCTCTAAGAGGTCGCCCGCGAGTTGATCAATCGTAAAGTCTTGAATGTTGTCGTCACGATTGATGCTACGAATTACCCAATCGCGATAGGCCCATATCGTGCGTGGCGGATCATCGGCGTAGCCAGCGGAATCCGCATACCGCGCGAGATCAAGCCACTTTCGCGCCCAGTGTTCACCAAAACGTGGCGAAGCTAGAAGTCGATCAACTTCTTCCGTGTAGGCTTCCGGAGATTCGTTTTGCTCAAAATGCTTGACTTCCTCCGGTGTTGGCGGCAAGCCGATCAGATCTAGACTCAAACGCCTTAGCAATTCACTTCGTCTGGCCGATGGAGACGGACTCAGCCCCTTTTCCAGCTGTTTCGCTTGAACGAATTGATCGACGGGATGGTAGGTCCAGGACTCTAGAGTTTCATTGGTTGCTGGGGGCAAGTTTGGCTTGGACGGCGCGACGAAAGACCAGTGTTGGGGTAGTTGCGCACCAGATTGGATCCACTTTCGAATGAGATTGATTTCATCCTCAGAAAGCGGGGCTCCAAATTCTGGCGGAGGCATCTGCTCGAATTCATCTTCACTGACGAGTCTTCTGAGCAATTCACTCTCTTCCGGATTGCCAGGAGAGACAGGCAATTCACCCGAATCGGCGGGAAGCACAAAGGACTCGCGTACGTCCAAACGCAATCCACCTTGTCGTTCTTCTTCGTCTGGGCCATGGCATGCGAAGCAACGGTTCGAAAGAATGCTGCGAACCTGTTGCGCTACATCATCGGCAGCTCCGCCTTTCTCTTGGACGCAAAGCAAAAGCAGTAGGAAGGTAAGCAAGCCGGACAAATAAGAACGCAACATGCTTGAGTAGATTCGGCGGGGGAGGTGACGTCGAAGGCTGCCAGCAAAGTGGAGGCAGCAGCCAAGGGATCTTGGAGGGCTCTATTCTAGTCGAGAATGCAAGGGGTACGTCAATCTGGAGTCCTGCGCGAAACGATAAAAGCCAACACTAAAAAAGCCCAGCAAAAATGCTGGGCTTTACTACCGTTTCGGGGCTGGTTGGCTGCAACTCTCGGGAAAGAAGCCGGAGTTAGTCTTGGAAAGACTCTTCGGTTTCAACCAGTGTTTCTGGGAAACCTCCAGGATCCGAGATGTTTTCGTCATCTGCTTCGCCGTCTTGGAGGCTTTCGGCAATTTCGTCTTCGACCTGCTGAATGCTCTCCAGCAACTCATTTTCTTCGTCCGTAAGTCGCACATAGCCCAGTGCTCTGACGACTTCTAAAATCTCGCTACAAGTTGGAAACATGCGTCCGCTGCTTCGCTTGTAGTCGTCCAATGCACGCATGAACTCGATTTCTTCGTTGTTGTAATCACGCTCGCAGGTGGTCGGATCGATTTGACGTCGGCGTTGCTTTTTACGACGAGTCGGTGTTTCTTCTTCACCTTCGTCAGCATCTTCATCTTCGCCGAAAGCTTCAAGTTCATTTTCGGTGTTGGCTTCTGTTTGATCCTCTGCCCGTCGGTCCTTCTCCCAGCGTCTGTCCATGACCACTTCTTGATCTCCGACAGATGGCAATGTGTTTTCTTGTTCAGGACTGGAAGAATCTGTGGACTTTGGCATCGTTTTCCCCGTGTTTTGTAATCCGGCCTGCTAGTTTTGAACTGGCATATTTAGCCAAACTTGCTCTGAAGTTGGAAAAACTTACAGCGTAGGAAAAAAGATGCGGCTTAGAGTTGAGTTTAATTCCCAGATAAGGGTTTCGCTTTAAGTAAAACGGACCGGTTGTTACGGTTGTGCCAGTTTCGCGGCATGCACGAAGTTAGGAGGCGTTGTTGATGCTTCTATTTGCTTAGAAGCTGAAAGTTTCGGCAGATCTGCTGGCTTGTGCTACAGCATGGCATGAAGAGAAGCAAGCGACTCATTAATGGGTGGAGGACGAATCTTTTGATATTTGGCAGCTATGTTCGCCTTCATCGTCCGTCACGACAAGTTTCACTTTGGCTCCGTCATCGGAGCTAAAGTGTGCCAGCATTTCTTCACTGGAAATGCTCCAACCAGAATTTCCTTTCACCAAGTTGTAAACGTCCCTCTCTTCGCCGGTGCCGACAACAAACTTAGCTGACACAATCTTGTCTTCATCAAAGTCGTCAAGGTAAACGGTGAACAACCGTTGGTCTTCCTCGTCTTGCGCCCATTCGGCATGTACACCTGAAGGCGCCAAGTGCAGCATATGACCGCCATTCGGCCCAAGTCCGTGATGGTGGCCTCCTTGCGCTGCTGACTGGGGAGGGAGCGTAGTAGCAGATGTCTCGTCTACGTCGGGCACCTCTGCTTGCTGGCAGCCAACGGCTAAGAAAATAGTCATCAAGGCAAGGCACGCAACTATGTGTGAGAGTGATCGAAACATCTTTTTGTCCTACGGAGTAGCTGCTACTTTCGACGGTCACTTGAGGATAACCGAAGGTCAACACCTATAAGAAGCGATCTGCCGACATTTTGACATAAGGAATTAGCAATCTAATTAGTTCTTGCAGCGATTTCGGCACAAATCACAAATCGTTGGAATAGAATTTCATGGCTCCCCGATTGCCAACCAAAACTTTGCTGTTTGCGCTATGAAATCTCATTCTGCCTGTACGCTCTTCTGCTTCGTCGTTCTCGCCATTTCTTGCACCTGTCAAAACAAAACTGTCCATGCGCAATTAAATGTCCTTTCCGAAGGGAATGCCATTGAGAAATGGCGCGAATCACAAATTGAAGTTCTTGAAGATCAAAGCCCTGGGGCCAAATCCACAGCGTTTCGCGAAGAAGTTGCTGCGCAAAAAAAGTGGTTGCAAGCCTGGCAGCCTGGCCAGCTGACCGCGCAGCCGATGTGGGAGAAAAATGGCGAAGTGAAAAGGATCACGGAACCTGTTCTGGACCCAAATCAAATTGCAGCCCCCTTACGCAAGAGACTTTTGGGGCCGGCAGCGAAACCAAGTGCTCGTGATACTATGCAACTCCAAGCGCTTTTGAAAAAGCACCCCGACGATCTTGGGGTACGGCAACTGCAATTGCACTGGTTGGACCAATTGCAGTTTCGCAAAAAATATACCCAGGAGATTGCACAGTCGGCTAGCGCTTTGGCAATCATGTTGCAATCGGAAGATCAGACACAAGAAATCAAATTCGCTCGCGCTTTCTGCCTCTATCGCGCGGGCCGGGCTTTGGCTTATCGTGAACTACCGGATGTACTTGAAGAGCGGCCGATCGAGAATCCAAAGGAGCACGAGTCTCAGCTTTTGGCCACACACGCCCAGTTGGTAGATCTCGTCGGAGCCGGCAGGCCAGAGTTTATTCTCCTTGAGATTCGAATGATGCGTCGCGACAATTGGTTTGGCCGCGCTCTGGCGCTCCTGGAGGGCTATGGTAGTGTGATAGAGCCAAAGTGGTTCCTTAAAAAACGACGAGATCTTTTAAAGGAGCTGAGTTGGGAGGCTGCCTATGACGAGGCGGCTGCGATATACGCAAAGGAGTTTCCCGAGGCCGTTGCCAAAGAGAAAAAAGGATGATTCGACCTTAGCTCCTTCCATGGGGGGAATAGTCGCCTTAGAGTTGCTTTTCTCCGTACCGGTAACATTTGGGGGAGAAAATATGCCGTTGTCAGAAGACTAGACAACGGTCATATTATATATAGAGGTCCCGTTGCGAAGATTCGCCGCGGGATTCTTTTAAGCTACAGCTTGTGAAAACTTTCACAAAGTAGCCCAAATACTTTTCATTGCCGTGCGA
>JBCCEO010000009.1:0-28103 GCA_039030255.1 Planctomycetota bacterium
GTGAAGGTAGCCGCGCTGCAGGATCCAGACGCAAAACGTGTGGATGAGAAAGCAAGAACATTCCCGGATGCGAAGAAGTACTCAGATACACGCGAACTCTTGGATGACCAGAACATTGACGCGGTCGTCATTGCGACCTGCAATCACTGGCACTGCTTGGCCGCCATCTGGGCCATGGAAGCGGGCAAGGATGTCTACGTCGAAAAACCACTCTCGCACAGTCAATGGGAAGGAGATCAGACGGTTGCAGCGGCGAAAAAGTACAATCGCATTTGCCAAGTTGGTACGCAGCAGCGATCTGACCCGATGCAGGCGGAGATTAAGAAGTTCTTGCACGAAGAAAAGGGTCTTGGGGCGATTCAATCCTGTCGAGTGAATCGATACGGTGTCCGCAAGCCGATTGGCAAGCGTGATACGCCGCTCAAGATCGAGGATTCTGTTGCCTACGACGTGTGGCTCGGACCTGCACAGGAGAAGCCGATTTTTCGAGACAAGCTCCAATACGACTGGCACTGGGACTTCAATACAGGTTCTGGCGAAATGGGGAACTGGGGAGTGCACGTTCTCGACGACGCTCGCAACAATGTGTTCTTGGACAAAGTTTCCTTGCCGAGTCGCATTATGGGAGGCGGCGGACGCGTAGCTTGGGGCGATGCGGGTGATACGCCCAATATCCACTTCGTCTACTTTGATACGGGTGATATTCCAACCGTGATTGGTCTGACCAACATGACGGCGGGGCCCAAGGAAAAGAAATCGCCCAAGCACCCCGGACCAGGTAGCGGCTATATCGCTTATTGTGAAGGTGGTCGATTCGAGGGGCAACGCGGCAAGGGTGTGGCCTACGACAACGACGGCAAAGTCATCAAGCAGTTCAAGGGCAATAGCGGCGGGCGTTTGCATCAAGAGAATTTCATCGATTGTTGTCGAAGTCGCGATGCAAGTCAGCTCAATACGCCGGTTGAAATGGGCAACCTTTCCACGGGATGGTGCAACTTGGCGAATATTGCATTCCAGGCTGGCGATAAGTACTCCGCGGGTGAAGCTGCCGAATTGGCCAAGGACATTCCGACTTGGGGCGCGCTTCACGAGGACATGAAGGCTCACATGGCAGCTCACAAAGTCGACCCAGAGGCTGGCGAGGTTCAGTTGAGCGGCATCTTGGAATTTGACGTGGAAGCGAATCAGTTCACTGGAGCTGGAAGCGAGAAAGCAAATTCCTTCCTGAAACGTAAGTATCGGGCACCCTACGTAGTGCCTGAAATTGCTTAGTCGAAAACACTATCTCGCGCTAGAATCTCGAAATCGATGAGCGATGACGGCGCCAGCTCTGGGCAGGCGTCTGTCGCTCAATTGTTGCGCTGCTGGCTTTGGGCTTTTGCTAGCGGCTGCGCAGGCGGGCTGAGTGGATTCCCGCAAGGTTTCTAGGCTCGACTGTCGAGATCCCTCTTGCTACGCCGAAGAAGGAGATGGTATTGCACCAGTTGCAATCGTTGGGCACTCTTGGTCCCCGCAAGCCAGAATTCTTCAATTCATCTTAGGCAGGAAAGTACAATGCGAACTCGGTGGTTGATCGCCTTCCTTGTAACTTTCGTTCTTTTTGCAGCAACGGGCTGTATGTCGGCAGATAAATACGAGCCAACCACCTTGAACGAGTGGAATAAGCTGCAGCGGCCGCGCTTCTGAGATTTTGGTTCGATGGAATTGCAGGCTTGGCGGAGAGGCTGACAAGTTTCTAGTAAAAGCGAACCGAAGTCACCCTTTGCTTGCGGCTGTTTGCGGAGGATCGGGCGACCGCCCGCAGAGGTTCTTCCTGCTTCACGCGAAGCACCGCTTGCCTCGCAGTCTCCTGGCGAATTTCCGAAAGTCTTGACGACTTCCGCTACGAGTTTCTTGAGGACGCGTACTTTCGGCGGGCCCGCTCGGAAAGGGAGCGGTAAGCTGAAGAGCCCAGTTTGAAACTTTGGTTCCGTAAACCCGCGCCAGCTCCTCAGGAACTAAACTAGGACTTTTGGCGTACTTTTTCCTACTCGGCCATATCGTGGAATCGGGGCGATTCGCGGTAATTCGCCCTGGATTGCGGCAAATTCTTCCGGCATGGCAAAACTCCACGTCAAATAAACTCGACGCTTTTTCCTAAGAATCTCCCAAGCATCGGTTCATTTCTACAGAGGACGGTCGCGATTCCAAACAGCGACGAACAGCGAGAACGGCACAGCGATCCGGGTGCTCCCGAGAATGCTCGAGCGAGTATTCCCCAGAGCGCTCAGCGACACGAAGCGCGTGCAATAGATCAAGAGTCCATGTTGAAGTCGACTCCCGAAGTTAGCCCGACGGATTCGTCCCAAGCGGACAGTCTGACCCTTCGAGAATTATTCGAAGGCGAAGAGTCGAATTTGCTGCGCTATGCCTTTTCGCTTACTGGTCGCCGTGCTGTTGCGGAAGAAATCGTTCAGGACGTGTTTCTGCAGTTGCATGCTAGGTGGTCCGAGGTGGAATCACCCAAAGCATGGCTGTTCCGCAGCGTTCGCAATCGTGCCTTCAATCACCTCCGCAAGAGTAAACGTGAAGTTTTGCAAAGTGATGATGAAGTGAATGCTACCACGACAGAAAACGAGAACGCACCTGAGGAGCACTTGTCGCGCATGGAGACTGCCGCTGCTTTGCGGCAGATGCTCGACGAGTTAAGCGAGACAGATCGGCAGCTGGTCAAGCTGAAGTATTTCGAAGGTTTGAAGTACCGCGAGATCAGTGAACGGACAGGCTTATCCATCAGCAATGTTGGATATCGCTTGCACCATATTTTGAAACATCTTGCCAGCAGGCTTGACCCGCTGGGAATTGATACAGAGTCATGAACGAATCCTTTTACTCCGACGAAATTGATCCCGAGTTGGAAGCTCGCATCGTGGCCATGGTGCTGGGTGAAGTCTCGGACTTTGAGCGCGATCAGCTTGAGCAATTGATCGAGGCCCGCCCTGAGTTGTTGCAGGTTCGCAAGCAGCTTGAGGAATTGCATGGCTTGCTGAACGAAGTGGGTGAAGGTGAATTGCTGGAGGAGGCCGAGGCCGCTAGCGATGAAACGCCTTGGACGTTGGATGAAAGCAAGCGTAACCAATTGTTGTCAGTAATTGAGGGCGAAGAAGAAAATCCGGTTTTAGTTGAAAGCGCGGCCAAGCAGATTGTGTCGCGCTCTTGGATGGAGTGGGCAAACGCACGGAAGATCGAGATCCTGACCGCCTCGGCATGCATCGTGATTTGCATCGGTTTGTTTCTTCCCGCAAGGCAAGCGGCGCGCGAAGCTGCCAGGCTTTACGATGCGACCGACTCCATGGAAGTAAGTTCAGGCGAATGGGCCGCTGGCGGTGAGATGGAAGAGGAGTTTAGTGCTGCCGATGGTTCGGTACAAGCTTGGGGCGTCTGGGGCAAGAAAGGGCAGGCAAGCCAAACCGTCGAAAAAACGGCAGAGTTAAAGGCTGGTCTCGATAGTGAACGAGAGGCCCGCTATGCATCACCAAGGACTGCATCGCCAAAAATTGCTTTGCCAGCGGATGAAAAAAAGCCTAGATCTGAAGCAAAGCTGCCGGGTGATGCACTGGCTGCCTTGCAAGGAACGTTGGGTCCTCAGGTGCAAGTGGGAGGGCAGACTTTACCCTCGCCCTACTACCTGACGGATGATGTGCAGTACTTCCCCAGTGTTGACGCAGCGAACGTAACCGCAGGTCCTGTATCGGAGCCAGCGCTGGAGACTGTTACTGGCCTTGCCAAAAATCTGCCGCAGTCCAATGTGACGCCATCGGCTAGACCGAAGGTTTCGCTTCCCTTTGGCGCTTCTGCCAAGCCGGGTGGTAAAGACAATCTAGATGTGGCTGGTACGCTAGCCGTGCCTGAGCTACCAGCAATAGACAACTTGGCAAGCAATCTTGATTTTCGTCTTGAGACTCCACCGTCCAGCCGTCTTTTGGAGCCAAGTCAGTCCTCCGCAGGTCCTGGTACCGGAGATTTGTCGGGAATGGGTGGACCCGTGAATAGGAAATCAATTGGATCGACCGGTGGGGCTACCGGCGGATTGGGCATCGATAGTGGAGGTGGTGTGCCGGCGGATAAGACGGTGATGAGTTTCGGTCTTGTGCCCATGGAAATGCCGGAGATGCCGGAGCCTGAGATTGTTGCTAACACAGCCACGGTTGTACCTGATGGTGGTTCGGTGTTACTGGGAGGAATCAAACGCGAAGCTCAGGGTCGAATCATGACGAGGGAAAACTCGGTCGCTGCAAGTCTCGCGGACCCATCTGGGCTCATTGCCGGTTCGGAATTTGCTGTTCCAGAAATAGTCGATGAAGAATCTTCGGAAGCCTTGATGGATGAAAGGACTCGAGCACCCGTGCGTGGCACCATCACTATGTCCGATTCCGATGCATCCAAGTCACCTGATTTGAGTGATCTGGCTTTGCGAGAAAATAATCTTGCTGGTGTGCGGGATGGACTTGAGCCGGAAGTGTTCTATGAGCAGGGCAGGTACGACAACATGTTTCATTATGAGTCCGGGTTGGGCGAAAGGAGTGCTCCTTCGAAGCCGGGGCGCGCTACACCTTCTACTCCCAGTGCTGGCAGCGGCAGTGCTCAGGCACCCACACCGGAGCCAACGGCAGGACGTCGAGCGGAAAGTCGCAAGGCTGGCGCGAGCAGTTCAAGTCGTGCAGATCTGGATTTGAAACTTTCGGATGAGAAGTTCAAATCATCTGTGCCCGCCTTTGGTGGCTTCGACGCAAATGCTGGCAGTGGTGAAGGCCAACCTGTGCCCTTGTTTGGAGAAATCATGGACGCAGAAAAGAGCTTGGAGGCCTCGCTTAAAGACGAACCGCAAAGTGCAGAGGGCGGTGATGGGGGTGCATCGTATGTTGATGCAATGCAGGATTTTGGTGGTGCAAGTTTCGGGCGCTCCTCAGTTGGCAATCGGTCTGGCAATAAGCAGTCAGGGAGTAATCCGTCAGACGGGCAACAACAAGGCCAGCAAGGCAACCAGTTGCAACGAGGGTTTATGTCAAACGATGAATCGGATTCGGAGCAGGCTGGGGTAGATCGATTTGCGGATAGAGCTCAAGGTTCATCGCAGGCGACCGGCAATGGTCAAGGGCTGGATGGTTTCCAGCGACAGCTGGGCGATTTAGGAGGAATGAGCGGCGAAAGTGGTGGTGAGAGTGCTAGTTTCGGATCGGGTATGAGCGGTGGTTTGGGCGGCTTCGGCGGCGGTTTTGGCGGTCGATCCGGTGGGGGCGGACAAGCTTCTGAGCCCGGTCAAGCTGCAGCGCGTGGAGAATCCGGGCAGAACTTCCTCGGCTATGCGGGAGTGGCCGGGAATATGCCGCCTGCCGAGCCCTCCGCTCCTGCAGACGGACGAGCTTGGATGGGGCGACAGTTTCAGAAGCAAGGACAGTTGTCCTCTGAGAATGGGGAGGTAAGTGCAAACCAAAACGGTAGCCAACCCAATTTTTCCCAGTCGGGACGAGACGAGTATTTGCTCGGCACACTGAATAGTTCTCGAAGCAATGCGAGTGAATCGGATGAAGTTGCTGGCCTGGAACTCAAGTTGGAAGAGCTCAAGGTAGAAGAGCTCAAGGTAGAAGAGCTCGGTGCCATGAAGGCAGAACTAGATTCGAAATTTCTGCGTCGAGAGCTCGGGGTGGATCGAAGCGGCCAAGAATCCAGTTCGGAACAATTTTCAAAGGTGCTTGAAGGGGTAGAGCAGTCAGAATTCTACGGCGATGTCGATATGCCGATGGCACCCGATGACGTAGTCTTTGAAGCGATACCGGAGCGCCGTTTCGATCCTAAGGAGGCTCAAAAGGAGTCGCTGCGCGAGTACACCGAAGGCGGCGAGGTGGCCAAATCAAAGGCCAAAGCCAGCAAGGAAATGGAACGACTTTCTCGTTTGAATTCTATGCTGCCTTCCAGTTCGTCGCAGTCCTCCGAAGGAGCGCAGAAAAGTGAATCGGAAGCCCGGATATACAATATGTTGGCTGACGATTCCGCATTGGGCGTCCCAAGCTCAGGCCGAGCTAGTGAGTCGGCGAGCACGTGGCGGCGACGTAGTGGCCGATCCAGCGACGATAGGGATGGTGACGGTCTTCTCGATGGGGGGACAGATGGCAAGTGGTACTCGCGTGCTCAGGAGTCGCTGAGTCAGTTGTCCGGCCGCAACGGCCTAGACCTAGATGCCAACGGGAATCTGCCCTTGGATCAGCCTTATGCGGTCGAGGTTCCGTATACGGTCGAAGTTCCGTCCTCAGAATCCGCCGCCAGCGGGAAACAGAAGAAGCTTCCAAGTAACGAAACCAGGGCACGAGACGAGCGTATTGACGAGGATTTAGATGAACTCGAAAGAGACCCGAATTTACTCGCCCTTAGTAAAAAGGTAGTAGAGAGTGAGGACGGTATCGAAGGCAGGGAGTATCGAGAGAAGCAGCTGACTTACAACTACCGTGGCGCCGACCATTCGAGAGCAGCAGCCAACAAGTCCGCGATCAATTTGTCCGCCGTTAAGGAAAAGAGGAAGAGCGTCGAGGAGTATTACCAGAACGAAGAGTTCCAAGCGAAGCTTAGTGCAAGAGAGAAGGGCGGAAAATCTCAGGCGCCAGCGGGACTCGAGGAAAAGCTGACGAGCGAAGAAGCCTTTTCGACCTTTTCATTGCATGTAAGTGATGTGTCTTTCAAGCTCGCTTTTTCTGCCTTGTCGCAAGGACGTTGGCCGGAAACAGAAAAGATTCGAATTGAAGAATTCGTGAATGCACTGGATTACGGTGATCCTTTGCCAAGCTGTGATGAAAAGGTAGTTTGCCAAGTCGAGCAGGGTATTCATCCTTTCTTGCAACAACGCAATGTAATGCGAGTGTCGATGAGTACCGCTGCCACGGGACGGTCGGCAAGTGCTCCATTGCGATTGACTCTTTTGCTGGATAATTCAGGATCGATGGAACGACCAGACCGTCGCAATACGGTTAGTCGTGCCTTTGCATTGTTGATGCAGCAATTGCAGCCAGGCGACCAAGTCACACTGATCAGCTTCGCCAGTAAGCCGCGTTTGTTGGCCGATGGCTTCAAACCAGATCAAGCGGACGAGCTGGTTCAGCTCGTAAGAAGTTTGCCTAGCGAAGGCGGAACCAACATTGAGTCCGCTTTGCAGTTGGCCTTTGAGAAAGCCGTCGAACAGAAAGTGGATGGGGCGCAAAACCGTGTCGTCTTGCTGACTGATGGGGCTGTGAATTTGGGCGATGCCAATCCTGCTGGCTTGGCGGAAATGGTAACCGACATGCGGGAGTCAGGCATCGCCTTTGACGCTGCCGGCATTAGCGCTCAAGACCTGAACGATGAAGTACTGGAGGCGTTAACTCGCAAGGGCGATGGCCGCTACTATTTGCTAGATTCGATCGAGCAGGCCGACGATGGTTTTGCCAAGCAGATTGCCGGTGCATTGCGTCCTTCGGCTAAGAACGTCAAGGTTCAAATCGAATTCAATCCGCGGCGTGTCGAACGCTACAAATTGTTGGGTTACGAAAAGCATCGTTTGAAGAAAGAAGATTTCCGCAACGATGCTGTCGATGCAGCCGAGATGGCGGCCGAAGAAGCTGGCGTCGCCGTCTACCAGTTCGAACCGAAGGCAGATGGCTTTGGTGATGTGGGCTCGGTCTCCGTGCGTTTTCAAGATATGGCGACGGGCAAAATGGTAGAGCGGCGTTGGCCAATTCCTTACGAGCCCGATGCAGCGCGACCTGATCAGGCCGCTCCTTCACTACGCTTGGCAATCGCAGGTTCTATGTTGGCCGCAAAGCTCCGTGGCGAGCCATTGGGCGAAACGGTCGACTTGAAAGAGCTTGGCGCTCTGATGGCCAGTTTGCCTGCGAAACTGCGTAGCACGCAACGTGTCCAGCAGCTGGAAGCCATGATTGAGTTGGCTCGCCAAATCCAGCCCTAGATAGGCCCTAGATCAAAACTAAGACCAGTTATCAAAAACACATTTAGATAGACACAAACGAAACTGAAACTCCTCGTCCTGAGGGAACAACCAGATGAACATTTTAAAATTCAATTCAACAAACTGCAGCAGCTCTCGCATTGCATTTCGCAACTGGGGATATGCCTTGATTCTCATGCTGACCATAGTGGCATTCCAGCCTTTGCTGGCCCAGGATGAAACGGGAGCCGGGGAAGGAGAAGGTGCCAACGCGGAAACTGCTGAAGTCTCCGACGGAACGGAAATCGCCGAGGCGATTGCGACGGGTCAAGCAGCAGCAGACGATGGAACGCGTCGCATTATTATTGAAACGGCCAAGCCGGAATCGGAGCCACCCGCTTTTCATTCTGCGATTGCAAAGGCGACAGTCCAGGTCGGCAAGGATCTGGTCCTGCAGACGATCGATATCGACGTAAAGATTCTCCAAGGAAAACCAAAGACGATTACCTTTGGTTTGAATGGTCCGGGCGACGTCAAGGAAGTGCAAGGTGAGAATGTAGATTCTTGGTCCGTTCGACAAAAAGACGGAAAGCGTTTCTTGGATCTGCACGTCAGTAAAGAAGTCGAAGCACTGAAGGTACAAGTCAAAGCACAGTTCAAAAATGGTTCTTTGCCAACGCAGATGGAATTGTTGCACATTGCACCGGAAAGTTCCGTTGGATTCGACTCACGCATCGCGATCTCCTACGCAAGCGGTATTGTGGGTACTCTCGTTTCGGCAGAAGGCTTTGCTCCGCTAGAAGCGAAAACTGGGACAAATCAATTGCAGAGCGCAACGGGCGGTGTATTGAAACTGCGGCTTGATCGTCGCGGCGCTTTGCCAGCGGCAGTCGAATTGGTGGGCACTTCACTCGAAGGCGAATTGCACTCGGATCAGAAGTCGATGAGTTTCCGGCTTGCTGGAACAGCGGAAGTCACTGAAGCCGGTTCGGAGATTGTGGTTTTGTCTGGTGGCGCGGCGATTAGCAGCGTTCCTGAGACAGAAGATTTTCGACTCAAGCTGGCGACGGTCAACAAGCAGCAGGTCTACAAGCTTGTTTTCCCTGAAGTAGGAACCTTTCCACTTGAACTGGACTTCGTCGCAAAGCTTGCTCGCCCCAAGGCCAACTGGCAGAGCATGGACTTTACGATTGCTGCTAGTGCGGTTGTACCAATGAAGCTCAAAGGTCTGGCTGAGGATTTGGAGTTTGAGCGCGAGGCTCAAACGGTTGTTCCGTTTCTTGACGGTAGTGATTGGTCTGGGTTCTTGCCCGCAACAGGACGTGTCAATGTCGCTTGGAAGACGGCCAGCAGCACGGGTGAAGGCAAGCTGTTCTTCACCACAGCTGCCCATATCGAAGCATCGGTTGGCCCTGGTTTGCTAAGACAAGATCATAAGATTGGCTACCAGGTACTGCAGGGGCAGCTGAAGGCGCTTCGCCTCAAGTTGCAGGGTCCCGGCGAGATATTGAATGTTGAAGGTGGCAACATCGTAGCTTGGAAAGTGGACGGTGAAGGCGAGGAGCGTACACTGGACATCACACTGAGCCAGCCAATTACAGGTTCAAGTCAAATCAACGTTCGCAGTCAAACTGCAGTCGGGGCTTTTCCAGTTCGGGTCGCTGGGTTGAGCATTACACCGGAAGGGGCGGTTCGGCACTCTGGGTTTGTGCGGATTTCGAATTCCGGTTCCGTGCGTGTCGAGCCAACGGGTCTCGCTGGCTTGACGCAACTTGCACCGGAACAATTTCCCGGTCAAGCGATTCAAGCAAGACAGGTTTTCGTTTACCGTTTTCCCGCTGCAGAGCACGCATTTACAATCGCCGCCGACCGTATTCAACCTGAAGTCAACATTGCAGAAGTCATCCTCTACAAACTCTCCGAGTCGGACAAAGTCATTGTGGCCGACATTGAAATGGATATTCGCGAAGCAGCGATTCGCGAATGGAGTTTCACTGTTCCTGCCGACTATTCCATCGTTTCAGTTTCAGGAGCGAACTTAGCTGACTACGTCGCAGCAACAGAAGTTGCCGATGGCTCACGCAATCTGAAAGTCGTTTTCGCCGCCGATGTTCAGGGGCGTCAGCTGATTACGATGCAGCTCGAAAAGAACGAAGTCGCTGCCGCAGGCGACTGGGTGCTGCCAAAAATTGAGTTCCCAGAAGCCAAAACCGTGCGAGGTGATGTCGGTGTTGTCGGCGCTGCTGGGTTCCGCATCGCTGCCAGTGCCACTGATCTCTTGGTTGAGAAACCTCTGTCGTACTTTCCAAAGCCAGATCCGAATCTGCAACAAGCGTATCGAATCCGTGAACCAGGGTGGACCGCGACCATGCAGATTGAGTTGCTCGAGCGGAGCATTCAATCTGATGTATTCCACTTGTATTCACTCAGTCAGGGCGTCGTCTATGGCAGCGCGTTGATCAACTATTTTGTCACCGGTGCTCCCACCTCCGAATTGCAAATCACTGTTCCGACGGGTCTCGGCAATATCATGGTCGATGGGCAAGATATTCGCACTTGGCGTCGCGAGGGCGACACCACAATTGTGTCTTTGCATCAACCCGTAATGGGGTCCTACACACTGTTGGTGACCTACGAAGAGAAGCCGAATGAAGTGGATGGATCTTTCCAAGCGGCGACGATTGCTCCAAACGACGTGCAGGCCGATCGCGGTTACATCCAAGTCGTGAGTCCAATGCAAGTTGAGTTGGAAACGGTTTCCATTTCAAACGAACTGCTCGTCTTAGATCCACTGGAGTTGCCAGCAGAATTTCGGCTTTTGAGTACTGCTCCCGCGCTGGGAACATGGCAATACACCGAACGGCCCTTCGACTTGAAACTGAAAGTCAACTGGTTTGAGCCTGGTTCGACAGCTACACAAGTGGTGGAGTTTTCTGAAGCCAACAGTCGCGTGGTGCAGGACGGAGAGCAAGTCACGGACATCGACTACTATGTGAAATCTCGAGGCCAGAGCAATCTCCGTTTGAGGCTGCCAGCGGAGCCTGTGAAGCTTTGGTCGGTCGCCGTAAATGGTCAACCTGTCACTGCTCGCGTGGCGGGTGACGATGTCTTGGTGCCATTGCAGGGGCAGGCCGATCCGAATTTGCCAGTGGAGGTTAGTTTGCGATTGGGCAAGCCAGCCGTCGACGAGCAGAACCCAGTTTTGGCGCTTCCAACTGTTTTTGCTCCAGTTCTTAAGACTCAATGGAGAGTGTTGGGCGACGAAAATCATGCTTTGGTTTCAAGCGGCGGAACGGTTGAACCTACTCGGCCTGTGCTGAGACCAAGTGGATTTGATTGGATGGTGAAGAATGGCGTGTTGCCGCTGTTGTCGGTTGGATTCTTGGTGATTCTTGGGTCGACCTGTGTATGCAACGCGGGGTTTCTACGCTTGCTAGGACTCGTGTTTCTGGGCATTGCGATCGCCGTTGCCTGTGGCTCTGCCTTAGATTCTTTTGAGCAGACGGGACCACCAAGCCCACTGCAACTGAATCTACCTGTACTTTCTGGCGGTGAAACCGTCGAGGTACAAGTGCAGAGTATCCCCCTATGGCGTGTGAATATTTCCTGGCTGGGCGTTGCCTTGGCCGTCGGAGGTTTCGTGCTGTTGATTGCTTCCTTCTTGACGAACAATTTGGCTGCTAAACGCAATGCTCGACTCGTTGCGGTCCCGCTGATTTGCGTAGGGATTTTGCTTCAAGGTGATGGGGCACCTTGGTTCTTCGGTTTACTCGCTTTAGGAATGCTGGCTTTACTTTTCTTGCCTGCAGCAAAACATCTGCTGATGGATACCATTGCGTGGATGAATGAGAAAAAAGCGAAGAAGTCCGAAACAAAATCGGAAGCCAAGGAACCAGCTTCTTCAGAAGGAGAAGGTGGTGATTCGCCTGGGGTTGCGACGACAATTCTTACGTTCTTGGCTCTGTCCTTGGCATTCGCTAGCCAACCCGCTTTGGCGGCTGATGAGGATGATTTTCACGCCTGCGATTCCATCACGCAGAATTGGAATCTGGCCAGCAAGGATTCTCGACTTAGTGCTAATGGCAGGGTAACGCTTTCGGGCGTGCCAGGCGATCGTTTTGTACTGTTGCGTGCACCGGCAATTCTGACGAAATTCGAAGGTGATGGTCTCCGGCTAACCAAGAAGCAAGTTCCAAGCGTTGGATTGGCTTACGTCATCACGATTCCGTTGCCTGAAAACGCGGATGAAAATGGAGACGCCGAGGAGTCGAAGGATTACGAGGCTGATTTTGAGTATCAGGTCGAAGCAGTAAAGCCTGGTTCTGGAATCGCCGTCTTGTCCGGCTTGGCAGCGATTCAGCAAATTGAACTGAGTTATGACGAATCTGGCTGGGATGTTGTCTGTCCGACTGCTGTCAGGGTTGAACCAGCGGAAGCAGAAGACAAAACGCAGGCGAAAATTCTATTGGGTCCAGGTGCAGCCAGCGTTTCTTTACGCCCACAAGCTCGTGATATAAGTAGCGAAGATACCAAGTTCTTTGTTGAAGGTTCCAACCTGTACATTGCTGGACCTGGCGTCGTCGATGGCAGGCATCGCCTCAATGTTCGAACTTCGCAGGGGCAGGTCAAAGCCATGACGGTGACCATTCCCGAAGGCTTGACGGTAAGTGCGGTTGGAGGGCCGGTAAGTGCATGGCAATTCGATGCCGACAATCGCCAGCTAAGCCTTGAGATCGAATCCTCGCAGTCGCCGAATTTTGAAATTTTGATTGAGACGCAGCGAGGTTTGGATACTCTACCTGCAGATCTGACCGTAGCTCCAGTGCGCGTGCTCGAGGCAGACGGCGAAGTAGGACTGATTGCTTTGGCCTTTGGTCCAGACGCGCAGCCAGAGAAGATGGAGGCGACAGCGATGAGCATGGTCAACTTGGGCGACTTCGACGCCGCTCTGCTGGCTGGCAAACAAGCTGTCATCCAACGCGTTTATCGCTACGGTGAGGAAGATGGGGCGGTTAGCCTCCGAGTTGCACCGGTGGATTCCGAAGTGCGTGTGGTGAGTCGCCAAGTCATCTCTCTTGGCGATGAACGCGTCGTTTTAGCAGTGAACTTCGCCGCCGCAATCTCTAGAGCTGGTTTGTTCAAGTTGAGTTTTCCACTGCCCGACGGGTTAGAAGTCGAATCCTTGACAGGCGACTCTTTGCATCATTGGTCCGAGTTAACCGAGGGCGATCAGCGCCAAATAATATTGCATCTCAAGGGCAAGACGATCGGAGCGCAAAGTTTCTCACTGACGCTCGCCGGCAACGCTCCAACCGAAGTTGGCGATTGGGCCATTCCACGATTTGAACTGAACGAATCATCACGGCAGACGGGTGATTTGGTTGTCAGGCCGATTACGGGAATTCGACTACGCACCGTCGTGCGGCAAAATGTTTCCGAAGTGGACCCGCGTTCAGTTGGAGGTCAGGGGCAAGGTGCTCTCGCGTTTCGCTTGCTTCAGCAAGATTGGAATCTGACTTTGGGAATCGAGAAACTGGAGCCTTGGGTAACGGGGAACGTATTGCATGATGTAACTTTGCGAGAAGGTCAGACTCGCAGCGCCTTGTTTGCAAACTTCAACATTCAAAACGCCTCGATCCGCACGCTACAAGTCAGTTTGCCAGGGATCAACGAAGATGAAATCAAGACACTGCGGGCCAGTGGCAGCACCATCAGCGATTTTGTTCGGACTGCGGATGACTCTGATGTTTGGGAGATTCAGTTCAAGCGTCGAGTCATCGGACGGGTTCAATTCCAAATCGAATACGAGCGACGCGGGGACCGGGCGAACGAAAGTGAGAACCTGAATGCAGTTGGTTTCCCAGAAGCCCGAAAGATTGATTACTACTTTAGTATTCGTACCGGCGGGCGTTTGCAAATTGAAGCAGGTGCCTTGCCGCAGGGTTGGCAGTCGATGGATTGGAATACGGTTCCCGAAAAGCTTCGTTTGGCCGGCAACCGCAATGCTCCGGCGTTGACCCTGAGAGCAGGTGCGACGATCGTTGCCAGTAACGCCGCCACCGCTGCTGCTCTGAACATTCGCGTGCAACGTCATTCGCTTGCAGACGCCCTCAAATTGCGAGTGGACAATGGCACGCTGACAACCGTGCTTTCACCTACGGGCGATCAACTGACGGCCGTGGATGTGACCATGGAAGTCATCCAGCGTAGTAGCCTGAGCGTGGAGTTGCCGGCTGGGGGCGAGCTGTTCAGTATTTTTGTCAATGGTGAGAGTGTCCATTCGATTCGGCAAAGCGACAATGAGAACGCTTGGCAGTTTTATATCTTGCCAGGTATCGATGATCGAACGGCAAACGTTCGGTTCGTCTACTCGCTCAAAGGCGACCAGCTTCGAAACCTCAAACTAGTCAGTCCACTCTTGAATGTTCCACTTGAGAATGTCCGGTGGAATGTGATCGCTCCTGAAGGTTTCCAACTTACCGACGACGACGGTAATATGGAGCTGATCGGCGAAGACCTTCGCGAGGCCTTTGGCCGCGACTCGTATCTTTCCATTGTGAGTGGTAAGCGCGAAGTGCAGGCTCAGCAAGCGGTTGAACTCCTGGAGCAAGCGAACGAACTGCTACAGGCTGGCGAGCAAACGAAAGCACGTTGGGCACTGAACAGTGTGGCCAATCAATACGCCCTGGATGCCGCTTCGAATGAAGATGCTCGTGTGCAGCTCGAGAATCTTCAAACGCAGCAAGCGATCGTGGGACTGAACACACGTCGGCAGCGTTTGTTCCTGTACAACAAACGCAGTAACGCTCAAGTTGAAGATAACGAACAGCTTTTGCAAGCAGCCGAAGCAAATCCCATTCTGCAAATGGACAAGCTCAATTTCCGGCCGCAAGAATTGAGCCAGCTTCTTCGCGGCAATACTTCCGAAGACAACGCTGTCTTGCAGCAAATCGCTGGTCGGTTGGTACGTCACCAACGGACGACGGAACCTGCACCTCAAGCGATCATCATCAGTATCCCTGAAGAAGGAACTGCGTATCAGTTTAGCCGAAGTGTTCAAGTGGCAGAGAACGCGCCACTCGAGTTGGATTTGGGTTTCGAATCTGAGTACAAGATGGCAATCTGGCAATGGTTGTTAGTGGCTGCATTCGTCGTCGTTGTTGCCATTAGCCTCTCCATGATTCCGCGCGGCTCGGAGGAGCCAGCGTAGGACTGTTGTCCGAATGTAGAACATTTGTCTCAAATGTTTTCCAAACCACAAACTTAACTTGTCGCCTTCGCTTCGCAAAGCGGTTTGTCCGGCGAGTGCATCGGAGCTGGAGGTGATGCAAAAAATGGGGTTAGAAAATGCCAAGCATACGCAGAGACGCAAGTTGGGGGCCATTTCGAACTCATACTAGCACGAAGCCCAAGAACGCAAGCGAGTGAATCCCGAGTGGTTACCAACGCTAACCCAGTCAGCATAGCTTGCGATTTTAGCTCTGTTGCCGTTCCCACGAGCTCAAAGAAATTGGTTCCCCGTTCCCGTAGATCGACGTCGGTGATGGTATTATCCATAGAGTGAAACTCTATCAGCGGATGCAGCTCAGATAGCAATTCTGGGCGATTCTTGTTAAAGTGGAATAGCTCTCCCACCTTCCCCTCCTTCTGCATGGACGAACTACCATGCTTCGGCCCTTCGCTTGCGGTTTGCTAGTCTGCCTTGTCGTTCCGTTTGCTTGGAGCGAAAGCATGGCTGACGAACTCACCTTCGAAAAAGACATTCGTCCAATCTTTCGCGAGTATTGCTTCGATTGCCACGGAGCCAGCGAGGAAATCGAAGGCGGTTTGGATCTGCGTCTGGTACGGTTGATGATCGAAGGTGGCGATAGTGGTGCAGCCATAATTCCAGAACACGCACACAAGAGCTTATTGCTGGAACGCATCCAATCTGGAGAGATGCCACCCGGCGAAGCGAAGCTCCCGAAGGAATACGTGAGCAAACTGGAGGCTTGGATTCAGGCGGGCGCCAAGACGGCACGCCCAGAGCCGACTGAGTTAGGCGTTGGTCTTGGCATCACGCAAGAAGAGAGAAGCTACTGGGCCTTTCAACCGATTGCGGAGCCTTCCATTCCCACCGTGAAAGGATTCGGTGAGCTCGATGCACTCGACGCTTTAGTGCTGGCCGATATGTTGGAGGATGAACGTGTTTTCGAACCGGAAGCCCGTCGCTCCGTGTTGGTAAAGCGGCTGTATTTTGATTTGATTGGACTTCCGCCTTCGATGGAGGAAATGAAGCGTTGGGCTCAGAGTACCGACCAGAACTGGTTCGGTCAGTTGTTGACGGAACTCATGGCTTCTCCGCATTATGGCGAGCGTTGGGCCAGGCATTGGCTCGACGTCGCTGGGTATGCAGACTCGGAAGGGTCCAGTGTCAAAGACGCGGAACGCCCTTGGGCCTATAAGTATCGCGACTGGGTCATTCGATCTTTCAACAAGGATAAGCCTTTTGACCAGTTTGTGACGGAGCAACTGGCCGGCGATGAAATTGCAGGACCAAAGCAAGGCGAGTACACCCACGAGCAAATCGAACTTCTTACCGCCACCGGGTTTCTGCGCATGGCAGCCGATGGAACAGGCAGCGGTGGCAACAATGAGGAGGGCCGCAATCAGGTCATGATTGACACGATTAAGATCGTCGGAAGCTCCTTGTTTGGATTGAGCATTCATTGCGCGCAGTGTCACGATCATCGCTATGACCCTATTCCGCAGACAGATTATTACGCTCTGCGGGCGGTCTTTGAACCTGCCTTGGATTGGAAGGCTTGGAGAGCGCCCAACGCAAGATTGGTTTCACTCTATACCGCCAAGGATCACCAGTTGGCTGCTGAGGTTGAAGTTAAAGCCAAAGCAGCCGAGCAGACGCGAAAGCAAAAGCAAGATGAGTATATGAAGCAGGCGGTCGACGCCGAGCTAAAAAAGTTCGAAGAGCCGCTAAGAACGAAATTGCGGCATGCCTACGAGACGTCTGCCAAAGAGCGAAGCAAAGAGCAAGCGAAGCTTCTCTCAGAAAACCCTAGCGTTAATATCACCACGGGGAATCTCTATCAATACATACCTGAGTCGCGTCCGAAACTCGATGAGATGAACAAGGTAATCGCCAAAATTCGGTCTGAGAAACCGGTGCATGAATATATTCGTGCTCTTGTCGAGCCAGAGAATCACCAGCCGCAAACCAAATTGTTTTTCCGCGGTGATTTCGCGCAACCAAAGCAAGTCATTCAGCCCGCAAAACTGTCTGTGGTCTCTAGTGGGAGGCTAGAGTTTGACTCGAACAATGACAAGCTTTCGAGTACAGGTCGGAGATTGGCCTTCGCAAGATGGCTGACAAGTAGCGAAAATCCCCTCTTTGCACGAGCCATGGTGAATCGCATTTGGATGCATCATTTTGGGCAGGGCTTGGTCCCGACCCCTGGAGAGTTTGGCGAGCTAGGCGCTCTGCCAAGTAATCTCGCCCTTTTGGATTTTCTTGCCTTAGAATTTCGGCAGAGTGGTTTTTCGCTGAAGCACCTACATCAGTTGATCCTTAGCTCGAAGACATGGCGACAAAGCATTTCGCCGCAATCCAAGAATCCATACGCACGTCATTTCCGTAGGCTCGAAGCCGAAATTCTCCGGGATCGAATGCTAAGCGCTAGCGGGTCGTTGAATGCGGATTTGTTTGGCAAACCACAGAAAATCAAAGAAGACGAAACGGGGCAAGTCGTCGTGGATGGCGAGCAGAACAGACGCAGCATCTATGTTCAAGTTCGACGAAGCCAACCGGTTGCACTCATGCAAGCGTTTGATGCGCCTGTGATGGATACTAATTGTGAGTCACGCGTCAATTCGACTGTTGCGACCCAATCCTTGATGTTGCTCAACGGTGGTTTCATTCTGAAGCAGGCGGAGTTGCTTGCAGCTCGCGTAGTTGCGGAGGCCGAAACTTTGCCAGCAGGCTCCTTCGAATACCGAGCCGAGTTGCCCGATAGACGCACCGGTAAATGGCAGTACGGCTATGGCTGGCTGGAGGATTCCAAAGATAGCCCGGATGGCAAGGCCCTGCGTACGAAGGACTTTGTGCATTTGCCGCACTTTGACGGTTCGCGTTGGTGTGGCGGCCCCAAGATCCCAGATCCTGAGTTGAGCTATGCTCTACTGACGTCAACTGGTGGGCATCCCGGCATTCCCAAGCATGCTGTCATTCGCCGCTGGACTGTGCCGAGTAGCGGCAAGTTGCGGGTGACAGGTAAGCTAAATCATCCATCGGAAAATGGAGATGGAGTACGAGCGACCCTGGTATCCGATCGGCAAGGGAAAGTTGGTCAATGGACGGCCAAGCAACAGCAATTGGATACGACGTCCACAATTGAAGTCGAGTCAGGGGAAACGCTTGATTTTGTCGTGGATTGTCGAGAACACCATACTTCCGACAGCTTTAGTTGGACCGTTTCACTTCGTTTGGACGGCGATCAGAAAACATGGAGTTCCCAGGGGCAGTTTGCTGGGCCAGCACCGAGCCTTGAAGATCTTCCCGGGCAGATCGTGAGGGCGTGGGAGCTAGCCTACTGTCGCCGGCCAGATGCATCGGAATTTAATCTGGCGATGGACTATCTAGCCCAGCAAATTACAACTCTGAACACGCATCCAGAGAAAGTTCCTGACAAGCGGAGTGCTCAGCAGCAAGCCTTGATCAACCTTTGCCAGTCGTTGTTGAGTTCCAACGAATTCTTGTACGTGGAATAAATCCAATGAGTATGACAAGACGAACATTCTTAAAGCTGGAATCTATGGGGATCGGCGGTCTGGCGCTAGCTTGGCTATTGCAACAAGAGCAAGTGAGCGCGGGGCCAAAGGAAGAATTTAAGCAAATCGAGAATTTTGACCTACAGCCCAAAAGGCCACACTTTGCACCGAAGGCTAAAGCGATGATTTCGCTTTTTCAGCACGGTGGTCCTTCGCACATGGATCTTACGGATCCAAAGCCATTGCTTTCCAAATTCGACGGGACTGAGTACCAGGGCGAAGTAGGCTACAGTTTTGTTAACGAAGCCAGCAAGAAGTTGATGGGCACGCGGTGGCGATTTGCCAAGCGTGGACAGTGCGGCACGGAACTTTCAGAGTTATTACCGCATACGGCTGACATCGTTGATGACATCTGCCTGTTGCGTGGAATGCACACGGGGGCGAATGGCCACGAAGTCAATATTCGCTACTTCCACGGAGGAGTCCCAGGTGTAACCGGGCGAGCACACATGGCCTCTTGGTTGCTCTACGCTTTAGGTGCCGAGACGCAGGAGTTGCCAGCTTACATGGTGCTGACAGATCCCGGAGGGCATCCGGTTGATAGTACTCACAATTGGTCCAGCGGGTTCATGCCGTCCTTGTTCCAGGGCACGGTACTGCGACCCAAGGAACCCAGGATTCTAAATTTAAACGCGCCTGAATACCTGCAAGGTGAGCCACAGCGACAGAATCTTGAGTTTTTGCAAACACTAAATCGCAAGCACGCCGATCGTTTTCCCGGTGCGAGTGACTTGGAGGCAAGAATCGCAAGTTATGAGTTAGCAGCCAAAATGCAAACAGCCGCCGCGGAAGCCCTGGATATTACGCAAGAGAGTGCCGCCACACATCAGATGTACGGTCTCGACCGTAAGGAAACACGGGAGTACGGAACACGTTGTCTCATTGCTCGGCGTTTGGTGGAGCGTGGTGTTCGATTCGTCCAGCTTTTTCTCAACGGCCAACCTTGGGACAATCATCGCGACCTTGGAAAGACGTTACCAGCTATCTGCCTGCGTACGGACCAGCCTTCGGCTGCTTTGGTAAAGGATTTGAAGCAACGCGGAATGCTGGACGAAGTTATCGTGCATTGGGGCGGTGAAATCGGTAGACTGCCTGTCACTCAGAATCAGGGTGCACCGGAGAAACACGGGCGGGATCACAATGGCCAAGGCTTTAGTACTTGGCTAGCTGGTGGGGGTTTCAAACCCGGCATGATCCATGGTGCAACAGATGAAGTCGGGCACCGTGCCGTTGACGGCATCGTAACACCGAACGACTATCAAGCGACTCTAATGCACCTATTCGGCCTTGATGCCGATGGGTTGGTCTTCAAGCATAATGGCCAGGAAAAGACTCTGACGGACAACAGGAATGCTCGCGTCGTCAAGGAGATTTTGGCATAGCTGATCACGAGTCAGAATTGGAAAAACTGGCTTAGAATTCCTGGCTGGATTGCGGCCGAGTCGATACTCGGCCTTACATCAATCCTCTGCGTCCAAAAGCTCCATTTCCTTACCCCAGATGTGGCGAATGCGCTCGACCTTGCGGCAGACCGTGCGGTTCGTGCAGTCTAATTGTTCTGCAATTTCATCGTATGTGAAACCGTCGAGTCTTAGCATCGCGATGCGTTTGAGGCGTTCGTCGCCCAACTCGGACATCAGACGCTCTACTTGATCCATCATTTCTGATACGAAGGCTGCGGAGGGTTCTTCGGAGAGAACCGTTTCGATATTGAGTTCTGTCGTCCGAGAAGCCGCACGCTTCTCTGCCGACTCCATCCGCCACTGAGCTCTGAGTTTACGATGCGTAATGACTACGAGAAGTCGCCAAAGGTTATCTCGGTCATGCAGCTCGGGAAATCGCCCTGAATTGATGCCTCGGAAAAGGCTCTTCATAGCGCTTAGAGCCGCATCCTCCTCGTCGTAGAGGCTTCCCCGCAATTTGAACATACGTCCTTTGGCAAGGGCTACGACGCTCGCGAAGTAGTGATTCCACAAGGCTTCGTAGGCGCTAGCATCCCCTTCTTTGGCCAAGTTGATCCAGTGAGTGATTTTAGAGTCTGCCATAGGTAAATACTCTACGGATTTTTCTTTAGTGGGGCAGGCGACGAAGGCAGTGGGGAGGTTGTCGTGAGGGAAAGATCGCTGTGGCGCGATTCCGGACGAAAGGATCAGGCGGGGTTGGAAGCTAGCGGAAATCTGTGGTTTGACCTAGGAGCCTTTTAACTAATTCAGAAAAAGTGAGCTGGAAAGCTCGTAATTGACGCATGTTTTTCAAAAATCGCAAATTTCTCAGTTCAGGCTGTCATGCAAAAGCTGGGAATGGACATTAGCTGATTGGCAGCGTTAGTTTTCAAAACCCACATAAGACTACGCACGACTACGTGCCGGACAAAATGACAAAACCATTATGACAAGCTCCTTAGGGTGCCATTGGCGAAACAGCAAAAAGATACTGAAAAAACATTGAGTCCAATCCTGGATTGGGCTTGGTGAGGTGGCGTTTCGAATGAATCGGGCCGAGGCGCCACCACCAAAACAACATGCTGCCTGCAGCAAGCGGCCCTGAGTCGGCGGCGATTTTTCTTTGATTGGAAGCGAGGTCGCAGTGATCTGTTCGGGATAGGAGCTATTTGCAGCTTGAGTTGAATTCGAGCTCGGGCCGCATCGAGTGGCTCGATCTATTTTTTTGCGCGGCCAATTTGTAATCGGCGCAGGCAAAGCGGTTGCAATGGGATCACCGGAGATCTAAGATCCATATGAGCGAACGGGGGTGCAGAGCCCGAGATTACCCCTGAGCTTTCTTTAGGTATTCCGTTCCCTCCTGCACCCACCGATGCCTGATTCCAACTCTCTTCAGATCAACGAGATGGTCGATGCTGCCTGCGATGCATTCGAGGCATCGTGGAACAAGGGTTTGCGTCCTTCGATTGCCGAAATTCTGGAGCCGGCGCCTTCGGTAGTCAAGAACAAGCTATTCCAAAAACTGCTATCTCTTGAGCTTGAGCTGCGAGCACGCAACGGGGATTGGCCTCAAATTGCGGACTACTTCCATCTGTTCGCTGGCTTTCATGACGAGTTAAGCAACGCTTTTACTGAGTTTCATCAATGGGTGGCCGCGACCGAGTCTCTACGTGAAATTCACGCCGATCGGCTCAGCAAAGCTTCGCAGGAAACGAAGGGCGATACGCGCGTCACTAGAGTTTTCGGATCGAACAATGCCGCAGGTTCGCGCTCTAATGGCACAGCCGGGCTTTCTATGCGTCCTGGAGACGGAACTCGCTTTCGCAGCAATTATTCTGGCGGTGCATCATCCGATAAAGAAATCGATGTCTTGCCATCCCACATTGGCCGCTACTGGGTAATTCAAAAGCTCGGTCAAGGTGGCATGGGCACTGTGGTCTTGGCCAAAGATGAGATTCTGGATCGTCAAGTTGCGCTGAAGATTCCCAACTTTGATCTGGAGCAAGACCCTCAGGCTATCGAACGCTTCTATCGCGAGGCGCGAGCGATGGCCAGCGTGCAACATCCCAATCTTTGCCCCGTGTTTGACGTGGGTGAATCTGAGGGGATTCATTATCTGACGATGGCTTATGTCGCCGGAGGAACGTTGGCGGAGAAGATTACGAAAGAGCCAAATCTTGATCCGCAAAGAAGTGCAGAACTCGTTCGGAGACTTGCTCTCGCAATCCATCATGCTCATTGCGCCGGAGTACTGCATCGTGATCTAAAGCCCAGCAATGTAATGCTGGACGAAGAGGGCAAGCCATACATCACCGATTTTGGCTTGGCTTGCAACGCAAACGCCGAGGATGCTACTCTGACAGCAAAGGGAGCGATAATCGGCAGTCCTGCCTACATGGCTCCAGAGCAAGTTATGGGATACCGTGAGGAAGTTGGCCCCGCCAGCGATGTCTATTCGCTGGGTGTCATCTTTTATGAATTGCTTTGCCAATGCCGCCCGTTCATGGGCAATGCCATGGAAGTACTTGGGCAAATCTCCGCTGGCACCGCCGCTATTCCTCCCTCTCAGCTAGTGGACGTTGACTTGGAGCTAGATCGTATTTGCTTGAAAGCGATGGCGCACACTCCAGCTGATCGATACGAATCTGCGGCAGACTTTGCTGAGGACCTGGACGGCTACCTTGGAGCATCCGCGGAGGAATCGGCGGCATCGAGTTCAAGCTCAAGATGGCTAGTGGGAATACTAGTGGTGGTCTTAGGAGCATTTGCGGTTGTTTGTATCGTCGCGTTGCTAGCGTTATTGTCTGTCATCAACGCTTCGCGAGAGGAGGCAACGCGCAATGAGGAGGCAACGCGCAATCCGCGATTCGCTGAAAGCGAAGAGCCGATGAATGCGACCGGGATGCAGGGGGCAACACCTAGTTACTAACGATTCCATTTGGATATGTATTGTACTGTTGACTTCCAAGATCAATGCGAATTGGTCCAGCAGGTTTAATATCTAGATTTGTTTCATGATCCACGGGTTCGCCATCGACCAAAAAGTTTTCCAAGTGTAAAGTTTGGTTCTTTTCTTGAAGCTCCCAAGAGGCCGAGATCGTGCTCGCCTTTGTTCCGGGACCTAGTAGGTCTTCCACAACTGCAGTTGGTATAGGACCGTTCTGAAAACTGATTTCGACCGTGGAATCATCGAACTTCCACCTCAGGTTCGTGGTACGGCCGATCTCTGTCAACGTATTTCCGGTTAGGCGTTGCGAGTTGATAGGTAGACTCTGGCCGATTGTATCTGAGGGTGACGATTTCTTTTTCTTTTCCTTTTCCGGTGGGACAATTGCCAATCCTAAAGCAACCATTGCAAGTAGAGTTAGAGAAAAAGCGAATGCTATCAGGTTGCGTTGCCGTGTGCTTTCGCTATCCTTTTCAGTGGTCTTTTTCTCGTTCTGCGCCGGCTTGCTTTTTTGGGACAGGTGGGGTTTTGTCTTAAGGCCAAGGCTTACTCCCTGCTCGAGTGGTAATGCCAATTCGCTGCCTCGATGCTGCCAGGCAAGCCCTGCATGCAGGGCCGAGTATTCTAGATAGAACGCAGTCGCATCATTTTGTTCGAGAACATTATTAAGCCGCGAACGCTGTCGATCACTCAGTTTGTTGTCCAACATGGCGTCAACTAATTCTTGGATCTCGGCTTGCAGCTCGTTGGACAGATCGGACTCCATCTTCAGCCTCCAGCAGCCAGCTTGCTATTGGTGCACGCAAAAAGAAGGCGGCGAGATCGCTGCACTTTCCTGGCCAATATGTCTGAGTTCTCCGAGTTGTCTCGCTTTAGACTGTCTTCGGCATAAAAGTCCTGAACTAGTTCACGTTGTTCAAAAGGAAGTTCCGCTAAACACTCCCGTAAGGCATCGCACCGCTTCTCCGAAGTGGCCAACAGTTGTTTTTGTTGAGCTGCAATCTTCTCTATTGCGACGTCGTCAATGTTCGGAGTTTTGCCTTGTCGCTTCTTCTGATGCAAGGCCTCACGAACAAGATTTGTTGCAACCTTAATTGCCCAAGACATCGTCGTAACGTCCTGAGTTCTGGGCCCACCTTCTTCCGAAAGCGAATACAGGGTGTGATGCAAGAGTTCCTCCGTCTCGTGGAGGTTCCCTGTGAGAGAAAGAATGAACCGAAACAGCTCCCCCTCAAACTGCAGAATATGTGGATCGATTTTTTGGTTTTCTGGCATGCTCGGGCCGACTGATGAACAAGGTGATCCGGTGGGGTTGTTCGTCACTATATCCGTTTTCGAACTTTGGAGGGTAGTTGAGTTGGGACGATTGTTCAACTTTGAATCTGGTCCGCTAAAATAGGACTTCAAGTTGGTTTAACCGCCTGATACAGACCTCAGCCAAAGCAACGTGTGACCTATGAAAAACTTCGCTTTCCAATTCTCATTCAAGCTCTTCATCGCTCAGTTCTTGTGTTTTTCTGTTATCGCTTGCCACACACATATGCGTGCTTTGGCTGAGAAACCGAATGTGGTTCTGATCTATATTGACGATCTCGGGTATGGCGATATCGGCTGTTTTGGGTGCACCGATATTCCAACGCCAAATATCGACCAGCTGGCCAAGGAAGGTGTATGTTGCACGGCCTCTTACATTTGCAACCCGCCATGTTGCCCTAGCCGATGTAGTTTGATGGTGGGGCAGTACGCACAACGATTCGGTAAGTACGGGATGTCAAGAGGCCTCGCGATACCCGAAGATCGTCCCACCATCGCCAAGTATTTGAGTGAACGGGGCTACGTGACAGGGCAGATCGGTAAGTGGGACGTGGGAACGAAACTGCAAGGACCGCTACAAGTTGGTTTTACTGAAGTTGCCAAAATCCCACCGCCGAAGAAGTATTCGAACTCTGAGATCGATTCGGCAGATAAGGCTAACAAAAAACTACTCGAGAAGCGTTCGAAGACTTCCAAGTACTTTTGCCTGAACGAACAAGGTGAAACAGTCTGGCTGACGGACTATGACGGTGACTCGATGGTGAACTTCATTGAGCGTAATAATTCGGAACCATTCTTTCTGTATTGGTCTCCCGCCGCTGTTCATTCTTCCAATCGCGAAGTGCCTGAACGCTTGATGAAACGCACGCAGGCAGTCGGAACGCGACGCAAGTTGGCAGGCGGAATTGTGGCGGTGGACGACCAAGTGGGCAAGCTATTGAAAGTCCTTGAAGAGCAAGGACTACGCGAAAACACACTGGTGATTTTTACCAGCGATAACGGACCCAATATCGGCGAAAAGGGAACTGCATCTCCTTACACCGGCGGAAAGGGCGAGGGCACTCAAAAGGAAGGCTGGGTGAGAGTTCCAACGATTTTCTCGATGCCCAAGAGTTTGCCACAAGGCGAGCGCTATCACGGGCTCATGGCAAACTTCGATTTCTACTCGACGATCAGCTCGCTGACTCAGGGCGAAATCCCCGAGCACTGCGATGGCGTCGATATGTTTCCTTTCTTGAAGGGTACGCAAAAGGACGATGCTCACGAGTATCTATTCTGGCTGAACAATCAACCTGACGATGCAGTGCGGCGGCACTTGATCGCCGTGCGATGGGGCGATTGGCGTTTGTACAAAAAATATGAAAAAGATCCTTGGCAACTCTTCGAATTGAAGAAGGATCCACGAGAAGAAATGGATGTCGCAGCGGAAAACGCAAATGTTGTCCAGCGCCTGGCAGCCGAGCACGCGCGCTGGACGAAGACGCTAGCACCGCTGGGAACGATTCCCAATCTCAAAGCAGCTCGACCACTTGTACCGAAAGGTCACGGCTGGGCCAGATTGGGCGATTAGAATAGGTTTGAGTGGACTTAGATGTAGTATTCCAATACATCTGTTTCTTGCATAGTCGTCGGCTCACGCTGCAATAGTTTTTCCGTCACTCGCATTGCCTGGACGCGTAATTCAGGAACGGCAGTGGTTTCCCAGAGACTACCACGCAAAAGTGGACCGATCGCATACAGTGTCCCGCTGGTCTGACTGTTTGGGGCTAAGGCTGCAAAGTTTTCGTCGACGCGGACACCCATGTCCATCTCGTCTGCTTGTACGAGCTGTCGTTCAAGCAAGTTGCGAAACAGGGGGGATGCTGTTTTAGAGAATCGCAGTTGCGGGCCTGTGCAATTGATGACTAGGTCCCCCGCTTGGCGAAACTCCATGCCTTCTTGGTCGGAAAGTATTACTTCAATCTGTTGTTCTCCGGCAACCAATTCTTGAATGGTTCCTGAGATCACTCGAAGTCGCCCGGCATCGAGTGCATCCGTAACTCGATTGTGGATGCTGGCTGCAATGCGGTGTCGGGTGACGTTCCATTCCGCTGCATCTTTGCGCAAAAACTGTTCTCGATCTTCGACAGTTAGGCTTTGCCAAATTTTCTGTGTATGGGGACGTAGTTTGTCTAATGCAATCGCAGAGTTCTGGCTCATTTGCTTGAGCTTTTCGCAGTGAAATTGAATCAGCTTGCGCAGCCCGTGCAGTCCCAGAGACTCGACATCCTCGGGTACATAATCGTCATAGGCAATTCCGCGGAAGTGTGACTTCGGCAAGCGGCCACTTCGGGAAATGGCGACGATGTTTCCTTCCCAACCAATGTCGCCAAGCGTCAGTAGGATGTCGACCATCGTAAGTCCGCTTCCAAGCAAAACAACCGTTCCTCCTGCGGGAGGCAGTCGACTGATCCATTCGTCCCAAGGATCGGAGCGATATCTTGGGTCAAAGCGAAGTGGCGAAGGCGAAGGGAAAGGCGCTGGTGGCTGATTGCCAGTGGCAAGCACAATACGATCTGCCTGAAATGAGTCACCGTCTTTCAATTGGACTGTAGCGCTTCCAGAATCGTCTAACGCTACATCCACGGCCTCATCTTCGATAGCTTCAATTCGAACACTACTGCGCGCGTCGATGGGATTCATCGATGCCGACAGGAGGCCACGCAAATAGTCACCGTAGACGCGACGTGGCGCAAACATCTCTCGCAACTGGTCGACGGGTGTTTCGGCATATTCAAAACGCGAACGCAGCCAATCGACGAAGTGCGACGGCTTGTCGGGCAAGGCCGACATGTTTCGGGCAGCGACATTCAGCAAATGCTCGCCGCGCTTGGTTCCATAAGCCGTACCGCGGCCCAATGGTCGTTTCGAATTCACCAGCTTGATCTTCAAAGGCTGGTTGCTGAGTCGAGCTAAATTGACGGCTGTCATGGTTCCGCAAAACCCGCCCCCGATGATCGCTATCGTCGTCATTCGTTTATCCTTGATCGCTATTTCCAATTCGGCGGACAGTATATCCCTTTGACCGAAAGTCTCCCATCGTTCCAGAGGGTTTGTGGGCGGCAATTGCGATTGCAATGAGCACAACGCGAACGTTCGATCGCTTAGAAGGCCCGAAAAGCTAGGTTTTGCAGGGTTTTTGCATTCGCCAACAGAAATATTGAAATTGTGCAGCTCGTTGGTCCAGTACCAAAACCCCCACATATCAAATGCTGCTGATCTCATTTCGATCAGCGCCCTTTTTCTTGCCGAAACGCGGTTGGAGAGTTCAATCGGACGAAACCTAAAACGGCTGTCGAGGCATTTTGCATGAGACTTCAGGTCTTTTGGGCATCAATCGCCGAGGATCCCCTTCCACCAGTTTTTGCTTCGTATCCGAATTTTATTTCTTACCTGGAATGAAATACACGCGGATCACATCATGCTGAATTGTGGCACCGAAAGAAACCAGATTTTGAAATCACTTTGCATTATCTTTTGTAGCCTTAACGGCTAGGGATTCTGCGGTAATCAGTTGTGCCAAAAGCTCTGTTTGTACAACGTCCAGTTCGCGTTGATTGTTGAATAGTTGCTCCGTTAGTTTGGA
>JBCCEO010000010.1:0-27984 GCA_039030255.1 Planctomycetota bacterium
AGGGGGGGCGTAAAAATTACATGCCTGTGCTACTTGAGGCAATGCCGGGCGAATGGTTTGTGGAAAAGGCGGTGAGCAAGCAACGCTGCTCCTACGCAAACACCTCAGGCAACCTACATATTCATTTTTCCGTCGGCGGCGATAGCTTTCCCCCCACAGCTCTTGCCTCGATGCTAGCCAAGTACGTGCGCGAGCTAAGCATGACAGCTTTTAATCAGACCTGGAAAAAGATCCTGCCAGAGATCCTGCCCACGGCAGGTTATCCCGAAGATGCCAAACGATTTCGATCACAGATTGAGACACAAGCGAATCGTATGGGACTTGATCCCAGTGATTGGTGGCGTATCAAGTAGCAGAAGTGTGTAATTGTTGGGCGATGTCTGCAGTTTTTGCCGGCGCTCCGAAGGCTCTTTGTAATTTGCTCGACTCGCGTTTGGACGCTCGCCAACAATCGAGCTAGATTTTTAAGGTGGGCAATGCAAACTTGGTGGGGGCGATGGAGCCATGAGTAACTCCAACAGCACTTTGCGAATTCTATTCGTCGACGATGATCCCCGGATTGGAGCTTCACTGCGTAGAAGTTTCCGGCATTATGATGTCGATTTTCTCGTCGCAACGCACAGCACGCAGGGTGTGTGTGATGCAATCGTACAACGGCCGGATCTGATTATCACGGACCTGCAAATGCCCTATATTTCGGGAGAGGGTTTGATCGACACCCTAGCCGCGAATCCTATGCTGGCTGGTACTCCAATCTTGGTTGTCACTGGACGTTGGGGAGCCAAATTAACTTCTCGAATGAAACGTGGAGGTGTTAGGGAGTTATTGCACAAGCCATTTGAGTTTGAAGATCTCAAGCAGGCGATTGAAGCGATCTTTCCTTTAGAGAGGAAAGATCTCTCCGAGGTCTAGCCCGTTCTCAAATCCTTCGCCAAAACGCCGGAACGAATAGCACCAGGATGCTGAACATTTCTAGACGTCCGAGCATCATCAGAAAGACAAACAGAAGTTTGCTGGCTTGTGAGAAGCCTTGGTAATTCGCAGTTGGCCCAACCACACCGTAGCCAGGGCCAATATTGTGCAGGGTAGCGGCCACGGCGCTAGCACAATCCAATAGTTTATGATCGAGTTCCGTCGAAGTTTCACTCACCCATTGTCGATCGGGTTCAATTGTGATTAGCACGAGCCAACTGCATGCAAATATCGCAGCGACCAACCCAAAGTAAACGAGGATTGTCTTTCGCAGGTCATTGTCGTCAATCGTTTGCCCGTTTACCCGTAGGGGACGTACGACCCGAGGGTGATAAGAGAGTTCCAGTTCCAGACGTAGGATTTTGGCAAGTAGAACGTGGCGGATGACTTTCATACCGCCTCCTGTGCTTCCCGCACAGCCACCTACAAACATCAATAAGAACAGAACGCCACGCCCAAAGTTATTCCAGATGTCGTAGTCTGCAGTTGCAAATCCGGTTGTAGTCATGATCGCAACCACTTGAAAAATGGAATCTCGCAGCGCGGTGCTGAAATTTGCGAAATCGCCGCTGACCTGTCCAAAGACAATGACTGCGATGCTGACCAGAGTCAAAATCGAGACGTAAACTTTCCACTCAGTATCCTTGAAGAGATTCTTGAAGTTGCCTCTGGAAACATAAAGCAGCAATACGAAGTTGGTGCCGGCCAAAACCATAAAAAGTATGGTGACGTATTCGATCCACGCGCTCTCAAAATGTCCCAAGCTCGCGTTGTAGGTGCTGAACCCACCGGTGGCCAATGTCGCAAACGCATGGCACAGGGCATCGAACAGGGACATGCCGCTGATCCAGTAGATGATGGCCAATACTAGGTTTAGCAAAACGTAAATGGATGCAAACACGGCGGCCGTTTGTTGCATGCGGCTAAATTGCGTGTCTTTGGTGGGGCCCGTAATCTCGGCGCGCATCATGGCCTTGCCGCCAGCACCCTGCCCCAAGATGGCTACTAGCAAGACTACGATTCCCAAGCCACCCAGAAAGTGAGTGCTGCTGCGCCAGAACAAAATGCAGTGAGGAACCATACTCGGGTCCTCCAACTGTGTTAACACTGTGGCGCCCGTCGTGCTAAAGCCAGACTGAGCCTCGAAGAGAGCATCCACAACCGTGATATATTTGCCTGGAGCAACTTGCGTAGCACTTAATAGATACGGCAGAGCACCCAGGATGGTTGCAAGTATCCAAGTTAGACCAACCGTAGCCATGGCTTCTTTACGGAAAAGTCGCTGTCCCCGACTGCCTTTACCAAACCACAGCAGAGCAATTCCTGTAAGCGCAGACAGCACGCTGCTACACAACAAGGAGACGAAGCCACGGAATTCAAACTGCGGCGAATCCTCGGGCGCAGGCAGATGACCACGCCAGCCAAGACCTGGAAAGGCCCAGGGAAGTGAGAACAGCATAGATGCTGCCAATAGCAGACAAATGATGCCCAATGTTCGGCTTAGCAATCGGTAATTCATGACCGATCAGTTTGCACCCCCAGTGAATGCTTCGGCGACTGCATCGACTTGATTCTTCGGTGAGAGGACCAAAGCTGTGCTTCCGACTGGCAAGGAATCCGTGGCAGATGGCACGCGTACAAACTCTTCCTGCAACACTGCTGCTACCAATACTCCTTCAGGCAAACTCAACTGTGCCAAAGAAGATTGAGTCACTGGAGCGCCTTTAGCCACCTCAAGTTCCATTACTAACACATCGCTCGAAGGCATCTGAAGTTGACTGAGCACGGGACCTTCGGTCAAAAGGCCCAAGATCTGACGGGCCATAGCATCGCGTTCGCTGACAGCATTGTCGATACCCAGCCGGCTGACGATACTTGCGTAATCAGGACGACCCACGATTGCCATGATCTGTTTGGCACCCAGCTCTTTGGCCTCCAAGCCTGCCATGATATTGTTTTCGTCGTGGCCGGTGCAGGCAACAAAGTAATCGCAAGCGCCGACACGTTCTTCTTCAAGCGTTTGCTTGCGGGTTGCATCCGAGCAGACCACAGTGGCTCGTGTGAGATGCGAAGCTAGGTAGTCGCAGCGTTTTTCGTTGGACTCCAACAGTAAGACTTTGTGGCGTTCGTCGTCCAGAGCTCGAGCAAGATGGTAGCCCGTTTCCCCGCCACCGGCGATCACAACGTGCTGCCGTTTGGGTGCACCCTGAGTGAAGGACTTCTTAATCGCCTCAACACGATCTGGTTTGCCTAGAAGGCTAACCCAGTCCCCCAATCGGATTTCGTCATTGGCACTGCCGATCCAAGTGCGGCTTCCGCGCTTGATCGTTCCTATACGAACTCCATCGCCCCAGGCTAACTGTTTCAAAGGAATGCCCAAGGAATCGCTGTTCCGCGTGACTTCGAACTCGGCGACTTCGATCTGTCCTCGGGCAAAGTGCTCAAGAGTAATGCTCTCTGGATTTCGAATCGCCCTGGCTAACTCCATAGCAGTTAGTTGTTCCAAGCTGAGCATCCGGTCGATCTGGAAATGACGCTGGTAGTCGAAGGTGCTCAAGTCGCGAAACACTGGCGCGTAGACTCGAGCCACCGAACGCTTCACACCCATCGACTTGGCCATGCTGGCGGCAACCACATTGACTTCATCGATTCCCGTCACGGCTATGCACAAGTCGCAACCCATCGCACCGGCTTGAAAAAGAACACTTGATTGCGATGCGGATCCGACCAATGCTTTCACATCCAGGTCATTGTTGATACGCTCCACGTTCTCTGGATCATTATCCACGACAATGACATCGTGCCGAAATCGGCAAAGTAGATCGGCGATCCAAGTACCAACGGTACCGGCGCCCAGAACAAGGATTCTCATTTGATTCTTCGTAATGCTTTAGAGTTCTTGGGTCTTAAACCATCCAAGAAACGAATTGCAGCACAACGTATATCCCTAACATGAAGGAAGTAATCCAGATCGCGTTCTTTTTAGTCTGGTCAAATATCAGGTGTCTCTTTTCGTGACGCGATGCTCCAATCACAAAAGAAACCGCAACCAACAATGGCACGTACATGAATAGGTATCCAATGGACATGCTGACAACCATGCTGGTTTCCTCAAAAAGGCGGCGAGTTTGAATGCAGGAGTTCTGTTTAAGAAAGCCTCGGCAAATTTTCACGAGGTTCTCTGGGTTCGATTCGGTACAGTTGTCTTAGCTAGGTGGAGATTCATCTTTTGACGCGGATTCATCCTCGGATTCCTCACCTGCTTTTTCATTCTTTTTCGGGACCGGTGGTGGTAGGGGTCCAGCAAAGGCATCGTAGATCACGAGTACATTCAATAAACCGGCGATCATTGTGTACAAAGTACCCATGTCAAAACCGGAAGCGGTATCGTGATGCCAACTGTCAAGTTCACGGGTGCTATCAGGTGCAATAAGGCGATCTCCGAAAAATGGATCACCGCCGTCCCGAGATGTGTATCCTTGAATCGCTGCTGGTACGGCAATGAAGCCTACGCCCGCTTGCAGCACAAACTGCCATCGTTTCTCAGTGCTGTCCCAGGAAGCGTAAACGCAGCGGTAGTTGGAAATGAAGAAGCCGATAAAAAACGTGCTGAAAACGCAGGCTGAAAAAATGGCCGACTTGAAGTACCGTCGCTGGTAGAAGTGTCCCGCACCCGGAATGATCCAGGCGAAAATCGCAGCCAAGTAGCGATTGTGCAGATCCAGCTCTTCTCCGTCGGCGATAACGGTGTTTTCGCCTAAGTTTCGTGGTTTTGCTGCTTTTGCCATATCCCTCTACTACTGATAAAACTTGGCTCGATGCCATCAGCGATGCCACAACCCTGGTAATGCGCGGACTCACATTTGAAGCGTAAATTGTATCCTGAGCCTAGCCGAAGACCAGATCAATCCTAACCGGCCAAAATAGGTATCCGTGGCGAGATAGAATGTCTTGGATGCCGAGAAAAGTAGTTTCGAAGGCAGGCACGACGAGAATCTCCCGTTTTACCTTGGTTACTGAACAATTTTCCACGTCGAGCCTAAAATTGGTTCGCGCCCGCACTTCAAATACAGAAATTGGCCCAAGTTCGTTTTCTGATCTGGATTTTAAAGAAACAATTCTATGCCAAAGGAAACAATTCTTGTCACCCATGGCTTCGGAGGCCATTGGCTAGTCATGCTGCCCTTGTGCCGTAAGCTACGCACTATGGGCTACAACGTGATCAACTGGGGATACAGAAGTCTCTGGAAGGACAACCAGCGCCATGCTGAAGCCCTCAGGGAACAAGTCGAGAAACTAGAGCAAGACGAATCAATCGAGCGGTTTCACTTGGTGGCTCACAGCATGGGTAACATCCTCGTCCGAGTCATGTTGCGCGATTATCAGCCCACGAAGCTCGGGCGTATTGTTATGATCACACCACCCAACAAAGGTTCGCATGTCGCCACAAAAGCCGCTACAGTTTTTGGCTGGCTTTCAACGACCTTGAAGGAGATCCGCGATACAGAAGATAGCCTAGTCAATCAATTGGATCATCAAATCGATCCCGACTATGAAGTTGGAATTATCCAGGCTATGACAGATCTCGTCGTGCATCGCCCAGCTACGAAACTGGAGGAAGCCAAAGAGTACATTCTCTTGCCAGGCTTCCACTCCTCTGTGCTGCTTCGCCAATCCTGTGCCGAAGAAGTCGACGATTTCTTGAGCCAAGGATCATTTAATCCAGAGTCGCAAACTCACTAAAGATTACTAGAGCTTCAATAAAAGGTTATGGGTAACCCTTGCGTTTTTCACGTGGCGTCAGCGGAGGTGGTTTGACACCGCCTGCACGTAGCTGCCTGTAAACGGCATTCAGTGTGGCAGCCGCAGGTTTGAAGTTGCCAGGACGATGTCCCTCGGCAATCAAAGTCGGCGTCCAGCCGTATTTGTTTTTCTTGTTCCAGATACTTACGTCCGCTCCGCGATGTGCCAGGAAGTTGACCATAAGCGGTAGGCTTTTGTAGGTTGCTCCATGCATGGCTGTTTCCCCATTCTTGTCGACATGGTTGATGTCGATCCCGAGTTCCAGCAGCAGCGCGACCGCTTCTAGTGCTTCTTCCTCAGTACCAGCTTCCTCGCCAGGAGCATGTGTGCCAATCCCTGCTGCCACCATCAAAGCGTTGCAATCATCTTCGTTGGAAATGTGCGGGTCAGCGCCCAGCTCCAACAGCAATTTCATTAGTGGCACGTCATCACGACGAGCGGCGAAAAGAAAAGGGGTCGCTCCCTTGTGGTTCATTTTGCCACGACCGGATTTGCCCTTTTTAAGCCGAGCATTGACATCAGCTCCAAATTCGTGAAGTACACGTACAAATTGAAGGCTTGTCATTGTGCCGGAGCCAATCGGCGGCGGAGCGCCATCGACGTTGTCTCCGCGCGGAGGCTTGCGAACCCAAGTAATGTTGTGCAATGGTGTGAATCCGCAGCGTTGGTCGTTGGGGTCGGCACCTAGCTCTAGCAGTTTCCGCCCCAGTTCATAATGACCGTTTTCAATGGCCAAATGCAGCGGTGTCATCGCTCGACGCACATTTCGCCCACCCGTATTGTCTGGATTCATGTATTCGTTCGCGTCAGCGCCTGACTGAATGAGAAGTTCTACTACCTCCGTGCGACCATTGCGAACGGCAAAGGTCAATGGAGAGAATCCAGATCGCAGGTTCTTGTCAAAGTCGGCTCCTTGCTTGACTAACTCGCGGACGACTTCCAAATTGCCCTCTGCTGCCGCCCACATCAGGGCCGTTTGCTTCTTTCGCTCCGTCTTTTCAAGCTCGGCGCCATGTTTGAGCAGCAGCAGGACTGGCTCAAGCTTGCCAGTTCGCGCAGCCGTCATTAACGGCGTTTCCCCTCCCTGGAGCTGCGCATTTGGATCAGCTCCCGCTTCCAACAAGGCTTTTACAATCTGAGCATTTCCATTCTGGCAAGCAATCGACAGCGCCGTCACGCCGTATCGATTTTCCAGTCGAGGATCAGCGCTGCGGCCCAGCAGCCTGCGCACAAGGTCGTTTTGATCGTAGAAAACGGCCCAATGTAGAGCGGTCATGCCGTCTACTTGGGCGTCGTTGATGTTGGCCTTCTCCTCAAACAATCGGTCCACTTGGGCTTGGTCCCGTCGCTCGACTGCATCTGCCAAGTCAGAATCGCCAGCCAGGCAACAACGGTCAGCCATTCCTAATAGCGTGGAGAGCCATAAAGCGGTCAGCGCAAATCGGTGCATCGCATCAAACCTCAAACAGGCCGTCGATGTGTCCCGTGCTGTCGGCAAAGGATTCCACGTCAACTCCCACCTTGTTCAGCAGCGTCAAATGCAAGTTTGCTAAGGGTTCTGGCTTTTCAAACTGGATGTGCCTCCCGCCTTGCATGTTGCCCGCCGCGCCGCCAGCGACAATGATCGGCAAGTTCTGATGATCGTGAACGTTTGGATTGCCCATCCCGCTGCCGTACAAATACAAAGAATGATCAAGCAAACTGCCGCCCGCTTCCTTGGTTTCCTTCAATCGTTTCAAGAAGTAAGCAAAGAGCGAGACGTGATACTGGTTGATCTTGGCGACCTTGGCAACCTTCTCAGGGTCGTTGCCATGGTGTGTCAATGGATGGTGGGGCTCACTAACACCGATTTGCGGATAAGTCCGATTGCTGGTTTCGCGCGCCAACTGAAATGTGATGACTCGGGTCACATCGCCTTGCAAAGCTAGAACCTGCAAGTCAAACATGAGCCGAGCATGATCGCCATAATCGGCAGGCACGCCTTGAGGTCTATCGAGGTCAGGCAATGGATTGTCTGACGTCTGTGATTCCGCTCGTTCGATGCGTCGCTCTACTTCACGTACGCTCTGCAAGTACTCATCGATTTTCCCTCGATCCGCAGCACCAAGCTGTCGATTCAGCTGGGCGAGATCTTCGGCAACTGAATCAAGAAGGCTTTTCCGCGATGCAAGTTGTTGCCTTCTCTGTTCTGTTGTTCCTCCTTCGCCAAATAACGATTCAAAAACAATACGCGGATGCGCCTCCGCGGGCAGCGGAGTTGTTGGTGAGGACCAGGAAAGGTTGTTTTGATAGACGCAGGCATAACCGTTGTCACACTGTCCGACGATCGACAACAGGTCCATGGCCATCTCTAGCGATGGCAATTGCGTTTGATGGCCGATATGTTGTGCCGCAATCTGATCCGCCGTGGTACCCAAATAGTAATCGGTACTTTCCGTGCGTTTGGCGGTTGCTGCACTCAAGAACGCTGAGTTCGAAGTTGCGTGTGTTCCTGGATACGCATTGCGAAGTTCTAGCCCACTGAGGATGCAGACATCTTCTCGCACAGGAGCAAGAGATTGCAAGGTCGGCGAGAGTTCGTCAAGCGTTTCTCCGGGCAGCATCCAGCGCGTATCGTCACACCCCATAGGCATGTAGACGTAGCCTAGTCGCCGTAGCTTGGAATTGGCGGCCACTGTTTCCGCTTGGGCTGTCATCGACGGCAGCATCGCATCCAGCAAGGGTAAGGCTAGTGTCGCGCCGGCACCGCGGAGTAAAGTTCTGCGGGGAAGAGACTTTTTGCTGATGAACATGGTCATACCAATATATTTCAATGAATAGTCGGGTTACCCATCATAGCCGATTCAACTAACTAACCCTCCGCTTCCGAGTTTAACGAGGAATTCTGGGAGGCGGGCCCACGAGCAGCGGGGAAGCGACAGCACGTGGAGGGCTAAATCTCAATATTTGAAAATTTGATTTGCTCTGACCGGTGAGGCCTTCTGATAGTATCGGTTTCGGTTTCCAAAATGATCGCCTCAAAAGCCTGACTCGTTTCTATTTGGTTGCTAGGTCTGGGGAGCCTGTACTTCGCAATTGAAAAGCGGGGCTCGAGACAATTCCGTAAATGATCGACTGGAATCGAAAGTCGTCTTTGGCCGAGTCGCGGACAATGCGACGAACGACTGGCTCGTCCAGTGGCTCGACTCCTCGACCTAGCCCGAATGTCATGAGCTTGCGTGTGAGCGTGCTGACGAACCATTCTGGGGTATCCATGATGGCTTGCTCCAAGCCTTCGACACCTTCGAATTCCTGGCCACCCGGCAAGTTGCCCTTAGAGTCGATGGCAACTTCGGCTTCAAAATCACGCCATCTTCCAATCGCGTCGAAGTTCTCGAGCGCAAATCCAACGGGGTCAATCAATTGGTGGCACGCTGAACAAGCTGCGTTGTTACGGTGTGCTGCAAGTCGCTCTCGGATGGGTAAATCGGCCGCGACATCATTCTCTTCTAAGGCCGGTACGTTCGCTGGCGGTGGAGGTGGAGGATTCCCCAGCAAATTTTCTAGAACCCAATTGCCACGCAAAACTGGCGAGGTGCGCGTCGCGTACGAAGTGACCATCAAAATACTTGCGTGACGAAGTAGCCCTCCTCGCCGCGCGAGCTCAAGTTTTTCGCGGGCAGTTGAATCGTTCGGTTCGTTCGGATTCGCGCTCGCCAAATCGACTCTTCGAAAGTGTGATCCGTAGACTCGCGGAATCCCATAGTGCTTTGCTAATCTCTCGTTCAGAAAGCTATGATCGCTGCGGATCAAATCTAAAACACTCCGATTCTCCTGGATGATCTCACGGAAAAGATACTCAGTCTCTCTGCGGAAGGCTTGTCGCAAATTGTCGTCAAAGTCTGGGAAGAGTCGGGCATCGGGTGTGATCGACTCGAGGTTGCGAAGGTATAGCCACTGGCCGGCAAAATTAGATACTAGATTCTCTGCTTTGGGATCTGCCAGCATCCGCTGAACTTGGCTCTTTAGAATCTTGGGATCTCGCAGCTCGCCCAATTCAGCGATTCTAAGCAGTGTTTCATCAGGAATGCTTCCCCAAAGAAAAAACGATAAGCGCGAAGCCAGCTCCTCGTCACTGATTTGAGCATTCGAACGCTTCTTGGAGTCTATGGTGGACTCGATTCGGAACAAGAATTTTGGGCTGACCAGGATGGAAGTCAGCGCAGCTTGGATTCCTCCATCGAAGTTTTTGCCCTTCTCGCGGGCCGACTCGTAGAATTCAAGCGGGCGAGACGTATCTTCAATGGTTACTGGACGCCGGAAAGCACGACGCGTCAAGTGTTCAATGATTTGCTCAGCGCACTGGCGTTCCTTTGTTGTGCTGTCCGGACGAACGACGAAGACTTTGTCGCGACTGCTGGTGTTACCCGGTCCTGTCGCGTCGTAGGGACCGACAATGGTGATCTCGTAAAGAGCAGGTGTTTGTCGAGGATGGCGATGCGTGTTGAACTTGGATTCGAATGGTTGACGCATGGTCTCAACGAGCGAATCGGATTCCTTCACAAAAGTAATTATCACTTCTTGTGAGCCTGCCGCGATTGGCAATCGAACTTGCAAGTGTTTGTCGACGGATGCATGATCCTGTTTTTTCGGCGGACGAACCTGAAAAGACTTGAGGAGTTGTCGGTTGACGAGAATTTGAAGCTCGTGTTCGCGCTTGATTCCTTCGACATGTTCATTGCGATCGCGAGCCAGTCGGAGCTGGAACTCGTACTCGCCATCTTGCGGAAAATGATACGTAAACTTCGTGCCTCCGCGCGTGCCCCAAGGCAAGCCGGGTATGCGGTCTTCTTGCGTGATGTCAGCCGGAATGCGAATAGTTTCTCCGCCGACCGAACGCCCTACTCCGCCCACTGCTTGACGTGCGATCTGTTGCGCCGCATTGACGTATCGATCCATCAGGGTCGGCGAAAGATTGGCGACCAAGATGTTGTCGAAGCCGTGGCTCTCTTCATCCTTGGGTAATAGCTTTTCAACGTTGACTTCAAGATCCAGCAAGTCGCGCATTGCATTCTTGTACTCGGTGCGCGTTAAGCGACGCACAGCTTCCGTGCGGCCTGCATAAACATGATTGGCCGCATGTGTGTCCAGCAAGCTTTCGAGCGACTCGACCGTCCTAGCGTGAATTTCCTTGTCCACGTCGGCAGAGTCCGCAGGCGGCATTTGATGGCCGCGAATTTTGGCCAAGGATTTTTCTAAGGACTCGGCGCTGGCCACAAGGTCACTCCAGTCGAGCGAATTCAACTGGAAGTCGGCTTCCGCTTCGTCCCCGCTGTGGCAATCCATGCAGTGCGTAGCAAAGAAGGATGCGAGTTCCGCTGTTTCCGCTCCGATGGTTTGATCGACCGCAGCTAGATCAGTAGCGCAAAGCAGACCGTCAATGCCAAGCAAGGCGATGAACAGGAATGGACGAAACAATTGAATCACGAGAGGTTTCCATAAAGTCAATGGACGTCCAAATTATAACCCACCGTTCGCTCATCCTCCGACTCCAATCAAGTTAGAATTTAGATCCTTCGTTCGCGAACTCTTCAAATAAAAGCCTGTTATGTCCTGTCATCGAGCTTCAAAATTGAAAAACCGCTTGTTCACACGTAATTTCCTAGCCCATAGCATCGGATTTTCGATAGCGTTTTGGTGCGGAGCGGCGCCGTTTTGCTTGGCTCAGCGATCGGAGGCTGGCAGTGACAAGCAATTCCAGCAAAGCCCGACTCTTGAGCGAACAGCGGACGCAAGCAGCAGTCCTTTGAAGCCTGGACTCAATGATGAATTTTTAGATCCAAATCTCAAAATTGATCAGTGGCTAGGTCGTTTTGAAGTGGAAAGTCGCGAGGTCTTTTCATCTCGCGAAAAGATCTTGGAGCTCTGCGAGTTGCGTTTAGGAATGCGAGTCGCCGACATTGGTGCTGGCACAGGGTTTTACAGTCGGCTGTTCAGTTCACACGTTGGCGACGGTGGCTGGGTGTACGCCGTAGATATTTCCGGCAAGTTTCTAAAGCACATCAATGCTCAGGCTCAAAAGGAAGACATCTCAAACCTGACGAGTGTGTTTTGCACGGACAATAGTTGTCGTCTGCCACCCGAATCGGTTGATCTGGTTTTTATCTGCGATACCTACCATCACTTTGAGCACCCGCAAGCAACACTCGCATCGATCCTGTCCGCCCTCAAGCCAGGAGGGATGCTCGTATTGATCGATTTCGAACGCATTCCCGGCAAGTCGCGTGAGTTTATTATCGGCCACGTCCGCGCTGGGAAAGAAGTGTTTCAGCGAGAAGTCGTCGAGTCTGGCTTTCGCTTTGTCGAAGAAATCAAGCTCACCGAATTGATAGAAAACTATTTTCTTCGATTTCGAAAGCCAAAAGACGTACTGACGGGTGAATGAACTTTGCCCAATGCTGTCGGAAGAGCGAAAGAGTCATAAAAAGCGCCGCTGGTTAGCAGCCTACGCTCCCTCGTGCTTGATTCTCCATGTTCAGTCTTACCTAAGCTTGGCGAGGCATTCGCAGGATTGTTCAATATCGTCATCAGAATTCATTGGGCCGACGCTGAGGCGGACAACCCCTTCGGGTGCACTTCCAAGGATATCGTGAGCCATGGGAGCACATTGTAATCCAGGGGATGTAACTAATCCTTGCTCTTTGAGAATGCGGCCTAATTCAGTCGTGCTGCGCTCACGAATTGTAAAGGCGACAATGGGAAGGCGTTTTTCGGGGTCCGAGGAGCCGTAAAACGTAATGCCGGGGACTTCGGCTAGAACTTCGCGCAGTCGCCCTGCCCTGCAGCGAGCTAGCTCAAGTCGACTTGCAGAATCGCTTTCGCGCAGCCAATCCAGCGAGGCGGAAAGCCCCGCCATTGCAATACGATCAGCCGATCCTACGTCACAGTAATTCGGCTGACTCGTACAGCTTGCCGGACCGGCTTCAATGCTGCACGTTGCTTGCGGTGCATTCATGGGTAATTCAGGATCTATGTACAGCCCGCCGATTCGCCAGGGTCCATGCAAGCCTTTGTGGCCGCCAAAGGCAAAGAGATCGAAGGGGGATGCCGAGAGATTTAAATCGAACCAACCCACGTACTGAGCTCCATCGATCAAAATGCTCGCTCCGTGATCGTGGGCGAGCTGCGCCAGTTCATCAATGGGCAGTAGGTCACCGGTGACATTGCTGGCTGCCGTGACTGCGATCATTTTCACTTTGCCGCCGCGCAGCAGATCTTCGACTCGCTGCAAGTTGATCGGCTCGTCTAAGTCCGGTGGTACGACTTGCAGATCCACGCCCAGCTGCGTCAGTTTCACTAGCGGTCGGTGCAGCGCATGATGTTCAAGGGCGCTGGTGATGACAACATCGCCCTCTCTCCAGTCATGATCCGCCACGGCGACGTTGAGCGAAGAAGTACATCCGGGAGTCAGAAGCAGAGAGTTTGGATCCTGGATCCCCAGAAAATCGCAGACATCCGATTGTTGCTTCTGGAAAGATGTGTCCCAGGTATCTACGTCTTGCTCTAAGGCTTGGGTGCAGGCCGCAGATACGCAAGCTGGTTTGGGCCAGGTGGTTCCCGCCTGATTGAGGTAGATAGATTTCATGCGATATTGTCACACCGCTTTGGAGCGATTCTGCTGTAAGTTTACTTTCAAGACTACCGCCGATCTTCTTTCGGCACTAGTTGCCTAAGTTTTTGACGTGACAATTTGTGAGTTGGGAAGTTCACATTACCAGAGTGAATTGAGTTTGAATCTGAATCAAGCAAGAGGTATGCTCGGGAATAGGAGTTCAGCAAACAAGGGTGCTTGGCGTGAAATCAAGCACGGATCGAAGAGGACCTACAAATGACTTCAAGACTGTTGCGATTCAGTCTAATTCTGGCTATGAGTTTTGGGGTAAGTGCCTCTGCTTGGGCTCAGAATGACAAGCCTGCGGCTGGTGCGCCAAGCGCTGACGCTAAGACTAAGACTCAAGACGATTCCAAAGATGAAGACGCGGGCAAAGCCGCTGAAAAGGAAAAACCTGAGGCCAAGAAGGTCAAGATTGGCGGAGTCCAATGGTATGTCGACTATGACGCGGCTTTGAAGGTCGCCAAGGACGAAGAGAAACTGATGTGGTTGCACTTCGGTGAGAATCCTGGCTGAGCCGGCTGCCGCCAGTTTGCAAGCGGTACGCTTGAGCACAAACTGGTTGTTGAAGCTTCCAAAGAATTCGTTCCCGTCTTTGTCGACACCTTGAAGGACATCAAGACGACCAAACGCTTCAAAGAAAAATACGGCAGTTATCCTGTGCTACGCATTCACAGCCCCGAGGGTCGTGACATTGCTGGCCGCATTGACGGCAATTTAGTAGCCGGTCGCATCCCAGTTGTGCAAGTCCTTCAGCAGATGCAATACGCCCGCAATGTTTTCGCCAAAGCCCAGATGCAAAAGCAGCGCCAGCAACAATTCCAAGATCAATTCAAACGCAACTCCAAGCAACGCTCGAACACGAACAAGCTTGGAAGTGGCAAGTGATCTCTCGTGCTAAGATTGACACGACGGCTTAGCCGCAGCGAACTACTGCGGCATAAGCGTCTCGTAGTGGAATTGCCCTCAAGTTGCCCCTTCAAATTGCTTAAGGCAGTTTTCGGCCACTGGTCCAGCCGACGTTGGCCTTGTCGAGGGTTTGCATGAGCTTGGGCAAGTCGGTGTCGAGTGCCTTGCGAAGCTCGGGTTCAAGCTTGCGATATTGAGTCTTGGCAATCTCATACTGCTCGCGGTGCGTTTGGGTGGGACCGTAGGTCTGACTTAGCGTCCCAAACAAAGCGGTTTGCAGGCGGCTGAGAATCGACTTCTTGCCTAGCTGGCTGGCCGAGTCCTTGATGGAATCGCCACTGAGTACTCGGTCCAGATCCTTCAAGCGGCTTTCCAGTTCGCGAGCTTGATCGTAGACCTTGAACTCGACGGTCGGCGCGTTGCGAAGTGCGGATTTCATTTCGTTGATCTGAGACAATGCTTCCTGGATCTTGCTAGACGCTCCAAAGGCCTTGCGTTGCAAGCCGCCCATTGCCATCTGGAATTCCAAGGTCTTCTTTTTGTCCTGCGGTGTAAGCGTCGGACTGGAGGCAGCCACGACTTCGAAAGGCTTCGCTTTGGCCAGAGAAGTAATTTTTCCGTCGACAAATTGGTCGATTTCGACTGTGTACTTGCCAGGGACAGCAAATGGTCCGCGACGGAAATCTGAAGCGTAACGCAAGTTCCATGCGACTCGATGCAATCCCTTGCTGGCAGGCCCAGTAACGCGATTGACGATATTTCCGCTTTGGTTGCGTATAGTCATAATGATTTGCGGTGCTTCCTCGAAGGCTTCGTCGTGCATCGCTTCCCAATCGGGAGCTGGGTTGTCCTCTCCGGCCTTCGCAAGTTTGGCTTCTTTTTCTTGACGCTTCGCCTTGGCGGACTTCAAGGATTCCGGCATGCGATAAGTAAACACAGCGCCGAAAGGTGGGTTCTTGGCGATGAAGGTGTTGTCACCTTGGTAGCCAATGCCGCCGCCGACAACACCGTCTTGGATGTAGAGTTTGGCCGGACGCGTGTCGAAGAGCATGAACTCTTTCTTTTCAATAGCTTCAGGTGTCAGGCTCCGAAGCGGTGTGTAATCGTCGAGCACATAGAAACCACGTCCGAAAGTAGCGCCTACCAAGTCGTTTTCGACGCGTTGGATTTCCAGGTCGCGGAATGGTATTACGGGTGCACCCGGAAGCTTCGACCAGTGCTTGCCGGCATCCACGGTGAAGTAGGCTCCGTACTCGGTTCCAAGGAACATCAGGTTTGCATTCACGTGGTCTTGGATAATGCGCCAGCAAAGGTGACGCTCGGGCAAATCGCCTACCATCAACTCCCAGGTGTTGCCTCGGTCGCGACTGCGAAGCACGTAGGGGCTGTAGTCGCCCGTCTTGTGATTGTCCACGCACGCGTAAACCGTGTCGGGATCGTGACGGTCGGCCTTGATGTCGTTCACGAAGAAGTATTCAGGAGCGCAGGAAATCTTATCGATCTTCCGCCAGTTCTTTCCCCCGTCTTCGGTCACATGAATCAGGCCGTCGTCCGTACCAACGTAAATCAAGTCTTCTACGACGGGCGATTCATCGATGGAGGTAATGTTGCCATATTGGGACATGGCATACAAATCGTACATGGCATCTACGCTCCACACACGATTCATGTGCTTGAGTGTGAAGCGATTAATCTGTCGGGAGAGGTCTGGACTAATCGTCTTCCACGAGTCGCCGCGATCTTCACTACGGTGCAGCTTTCGAGAGCCGAAGTAAAGTCGCTTGTGCGAGTGCGGGCTGATCTCGATGGGAGAGTCCCAGTTGTGTCGCAAGTCTTCTTCGTCAGCCGCCGGCTGGGGCTTAATGTCGACCGTTTCACCCGTGCGTCGATCAAAGCGACGCAAGAATCCTTCTTGAGATTCCCCGTAGATGATGTTGGGTTCTTCCGGGTCGATGGCACAGTCGTGTCCGTCGCCTCCGATGGTGATTCTCCAGTGACGATTCATAATGCCCGAGTCTGCAGTACGCGAGGGGCCATACTGCGAGTAGTTGTCCTGCGTACCGCCTGCAATGTGGTAGAAGGGTTCTTCGTAGGACACAGCAACTTTGTAGAATTGTGTCAGCGGCAAGTTCGAAACGTATTGATAAGTCTTGGCGTAATCGTAGGAGCGATAGAGTCCGCCGTCGCAGCCGACTAGCACAAAATCTTCGTCGGTTGGATGGAAGGCAACAGCGTGATTGTCCACGTGCTTCTGTCCACTTTCGACTTGTTCCCAAGTCGCACCGCCGTCTTCGCTTCGGCCGAGGTAGACATTAGCGTGATACAGCACATCGAAGCGGTGTGGATCGCAGTAGATTTCTTGGTAGTAGTGAGGGCCGGTTCCTCCGCCGACGTAGTCGCTCATCTTCTTCCAGCTGGCACCAAAATCCGCCGAGCGAAATACGCCGCCGGTGCGCCCGGCGAGTTCAATCGTAACGTAAACGACGTTGGACTTTTGCGGCGAGACGGCGATTGACATTTTTCCTTTGTCGGCACCAGGGAGACCGGATTTGAGTTCGGTCCAAGTTTCGCCCGCGTCCACCGACTTGAAAACGCCGCTTTCCGGACCGCCGTTGACGATACCCCAAACGGTACGATGTCTTTGGTGTGTGCATGCATAAAGCGTGCTGGGGTTTTCTGGGTCCATCGCGATGTCGGTGACGCCTGTCCACTCACCCTTGCTAAGCACCAAATCCCAGTTCTTGCCTCCGTCGCAAGACTTGTAGAGCCCACGCTGTCCGCCGGAGGACCATAAAGGGCCTTGCGAAGCGACGTAGATGATTTCTGGATCGAAGGGATCGATCAGGATCTTGCTGATGTGCTCGGATTCTTTCAATCCCATGTTCTTGAAGGACTTGCCGCCATCGTGACTGACGTAGACACCGTCACCGAAGCCGATGTGTCGGCCGCCGACGTTTTCGCCTGTTCCAACCCATATCGTATTGTGGTTGGAAGGATCGATGGCCAAGCAGCCGATCGAATAGGATCCATAGTTCTCGAAAATGGGCTTCCAAGTTGTACCTGCGTTGCTAGTCTTCCAAACGTTGCCGGAACCTGCTGCTACATACCAAGTGTTCGGTTGCTCTGGGTCGACAGCGACGTCGCCGATTCGTCCGGACATCAGTGCGGGACCGATAGACCGAAGCTTTAGAGCTCCGATATCGCCACTCGTGATTTTCTTGTCAGGCGTTTCTTCCTTGGACGGACCCTGAGTAGCGTCGGGGCCTTGGGCACGCAGTGTGGATGAGGCGAAAAGGACGGCGGTGGCAGCAACTATGGCTCGAAGCGACATGGATTTCCTCGGTTGTAGATCAAGATGAAGTATCCATTCTGAATCGGCTTTGGCTCTAATTCAAGGGTTTCCCAGATTGCAGAATGGGATGGACGGGGCTGGAACTGCAGTTGTTTTCCTCCGTTGGTCTGGTCGCCCTTGGCTCATAACGCGCCAACTGCATAGGATTCGAATGCGGCTGGGCGCGAAAACATGGGACAATGGCCAGGCAAAGTCCTTTGGAAGAGCCCGATTCTTTTTGCGTGGACACGAACACAGCCTCAATAAATCTCGTCTAAGCCGACGATGGCGTGAAATCGCTGCAAGCAGGGGCCTGTCCAAATCGTTACCTTAATATGCATCGCCGAACGAACGAGGCAAAGCTTCATATCGAGTACGGTGACCGTTGGCGGAATCGTCGAGTTTATCCCGAGAAAGAACCCTAGATGAGAGTGACCTTTGCGGCCTACATTTACGCAGTCCGAGAAGACGGACGGAACGTCTATGTTTGCCAAAACGCGCGCTCTCAGGAACACGCCACTCGAAATCCGCTCTTGAGTTCCGCTCTTTCCAAGCTGGGCAACAAGCTGCGTAAGGCGGCAGAAACGCTGATTCGCGAGGGCAAAGTACAGCGTTTGAATGCTTGGCTCTATGATCCCAAGTGTCAAACTCGCGTCTGCAAACTGAAGCTCACGCTCCGCGATCGCACTTTGTCGCTCAAGTTGTTGTTGGTTTGCCAACCAGCCTTCGAACGTTTCGTGGTCTACTCTCCGGCGATTTCTGGAGTTGATTTCGAGATCGAATCGCTGCAGCAACTCGAAGATCGAGCTATTGAAGTTTACTCGCGCTGGGCTCAGGAGCAGATTTCTCGTGGACTCAGTACCAAAATCGTTGAGCCAAGTGAAATGTGGGTTGAGCCGCTTGAGTTGGAGCTCGAAACGAAGGTAGCCAAGAAAAAGAAGGCCGATAGCATTTTGGCGGCTCTGATGGGTGGTGAAAAAATGCATGGCGCCGCGGAGCTTCGCAAGGTTGGGCAATGTTTGGACGAATCGGTCGATGACTTTCCGAGAGTACTCGGGCGTGATGAATTGATCGAAGAAGCTGACGCCATGCTCACCAGAGGCGATCGCCAAGGCGTACTTTTCGTCGGCCAAAGATCGGCCGGCAAGACAGCGATCATTCAGGAGTGTGTTCGTAAGAGGATGCAGCGCTATCTGCGCAAACGGGGCTCGAAGCCGCAAGTGTGGTGGCTCTCGCCGCAACGCATCATTAGTGGCATGTCCTATCTTGGGCAATGGGAGCAGCGTTGGCTAAGCATCCTGCAGGAAGCAACGAAACGCGATCATATTCTGTACTTTGATGATCTTGTCGGACTGTTTTCCGCGGGCAAAACTCGAGATAGCAATCTCAGCGCGGCTGATGTGCTACGCAGTTATTGGGCTGAAAATCGAGTGCGAGTACTGGCTGAGATAACTGCGGAACAGCTCGCCATTTTTCGGCGCAGAGACCGCGCCTTGGCTGATCGGTTCCACTTGATTCATGTGCCCTCCTGGTCTTCCGACGATGCGATGCCCGTTGTACTGGAGGCTGCAAACGAACTGCGACAGAGTTCGTTTCACCCAGAGGCATTGCCGCTCGTCATGCGCCATCAAGAGATTTTCGCGCCGGACAAGGCCTTTCCTGGCAAGGCCATCGAGATGTTCCAGGCTATAGCTAAACGTTCGGAGAACAATGCGAGTCGAGGTGCGTTCTATGTCGTAGCGGCCAATCAAGTTGGATCGAATTTGAATTTGCTAACGGGCAACTTGGGAAGCCAGGAGGTCATTGCAGCTCGCCTCGCCGAGCGGCTGATCGGTCAGCCAGAGGCAGTGAGCGCGCTGAGCCAAGTCGCTTTGAGGTTCTCGCAACACTTACAAGCACCCGATCGACCGCTCGGCGTCCTCTTGTTCCTTGGCCCAACAGGTGTCGGAAAGACAGAATCCGCAAAAGCACTTACAAAGTTGCTCTACCATCGCGATGATGACGATAGCTTCCTGGTACGCATCGACATGAACGAGCTCAAAAGCCCCTTGGCGGTTGAGCAGTTGGTTGGGACTTTCGATCATCCAGAAGGAAGATTGACCTCGGCCGTTCGTCGGCGCCCCAATTGCGTTTTGTTGCTGGATGAAATTGAGAAGGCGCACCCAGATGTCTTTGATCTGTTGCTCCAAGTCATTGGCGAAGGTCGGTTGACGGACGCACGCGGCCGAGTGGCCGATTTTCGTTCTGCCGTGATCATTATGACCAGCAATCTGGGCGTCGGGCAGCAGAACAAAAATCTTGGTTTTGAAACCACGGCGGCGCAGCGTACCGCAAGCTTTGTCAAAGCGGCCAAGGAGTTCTTTCGGCCCGAATTTGTCAATCGGATCGACGATATCGTAGCCTTTCGAAATCTAACCGAAGAGGACATGGAAGGCATTGTCCGTTTGCAGATGCAGGAAGTGTTGGCTCGTGACGGATTCGGGCGCCGCGAAGTGTTCGTGCACGTCGCGGATTCGGCCATTGAACGAGTAATCCAAAGTGGCTTTGATCCTCAGCTGGGTGCGCGGGCAGTTCGTAGGAAAATCGAGCGCGAGGTCATCGGCCCGCTCGGCGATTGTCTATCGGAAACTTCGTTGACCAGTCCGGCACTGGTACAGATCCGAAGTCAAAAAGGAAAGCAAGACTTGGATTGTGCCGTCACGATTTTCGATGAAGTTGCAAGGCAAGTGCATCGCCCGCCGCTGAAACTCGACCCCCTGATCAAGTCTGCAGAACGCTTACACGAGCAGTGGAAAGCAGAGTTGCAGCAGTTGCGTGAGCCCTTGCGCGAGCAAGATCGGGCGTACGAAGAGAAGTTCGAAGACATGTCCTACTACGCACTCCAAGAACAATTGGTGCGCTGTGAGGAATGGATCGAATTGGCCAAGCTTCGAAAACGTGTAGAGCACAGTGCGAAGCTTTCGGTTTCAGAGTCGACGGTTGCCAAGCCACGTTCCGATAGCAGCCGGGATGGCGACGTTCGGAGAAGACGGCTGCTCGTCAATCAAAGCTTTCAAGACATGCGGGCGGGACTTGCGGAATCCGAAAACAACAACTTGATGATGAAGTTGCCTGAGCTGGAATTCAGGACGAGCTTCGTCGACTGTTTCTCCATGGCTCAGTGCCAGCTGCACAATGCACTCAGTCCGCGGACTTGGTTGATCGGTTGCCCTCTTTTTACTCAGGGTGTCGAAGACAGTCAGCGAAATTCAGAGACGACTCGTTTGCAATATGAAATTGGGCGAATAACGCAGGTCTTGGATCCAACGAGTTTGATTGTTCGTCTGCAGCGGTGCCTCGGACATGATTGGCAGTACGAGACGGCTTCGCTCTGGTTGGAATCATGATTCTTTGCTGCCTCGGGCGTTGCACTAGCAGGGGTATTGCAGTCGATTCTGGGGACGTATCGCCGTGAAATTCCTGGTCGTGCGCTTGAATTTGTAAAATTACAAGCCATAGAAATTCCGGTAGAAGAGCAGCCAGACCGGGCGTTTTGGAAGCCTGACGCCAAGGCGGAAGATCATCGGGAAATATTGGATAAGCTCAATCGCAAAGTTCACGAAGTTTTGGAAAGCCAAGATCCCAAACATCCCTACTTGTTGCAACCATTGTATTCAGAAACGGCAATTCGCGGCTGGCTGAAGTCCGATTTACTTCGAGATCTGGCTTCGGGTTCCGAGTATGAATTTGCGATTAGGAGTTGGGAGTTTGAGCCCGAAAATGAACGAGAGCTGGCGACTTGGTGGAATCGCTGTTTGCCGCTGCCGGAGTTGTTGCTGGGCGAGCCAGAGAGTGTCCCGTCAGAGTCGGGTGCTACTTTGCTACAGCAAATCGCGGAAAATTCGACGTAAATATTAGCTCTAAGAGAAATATCGAAGGAACTATCGTGTTTGCACAAATGCCAGTATTGATCGACGAACCACGCGAGGGTGTTGCCGTCGCGCAATTGCTGGATGCGCCACAGCATCAGGCAATCGGTTCGTCCATCGAGCAGGCTATGCGAATTCTCAAGCGAACCTTGGAAAGGGAGATCAAGAAAAACAAGATTAGTTCCATCTCGAGTTGGCAAGATGCAAAGTTGTCGCAAAAGAGCTTTCAAGTACAGCCAGCTATCTTAAGGCGGTCGCGACGGTATCCGGTCGGAAAAAAAGTGAACCTTCCCGTTCGCTATGTAGAGTTGGTTGATCAACGCGATCAATTGTTCTTGATGCTACCTGAGTTTAGCGAAATTCTCTTCGTTCCCGAGAAGAAGCTTTTCTCGACTATGTTGAGCGAGACTGTTCGCTCGCAAACATCGACGCTTTCTCCGCAGGAAATCCAGCGAATCTGGCCTGTTCGTAGTCAGCTTCGCTGGGTTCGATTGCGATTAGCGCAACCACCGAGCGCCGAGTCGATAGGGCTACCGAAAGTGTTGACTTCGGTGGCCGAACCACTTGATCTGCGACGCAGCGTAACCTTGGTTGAAGGATCTCGGGATCATGTAGTTGAGAGCTTGACGCAATCCCTAATTCGGCCAGCGAGCTGCTTAGTCACCGGAGAGAGCGGTGTTGGCAAAACGACGATGATCGTGGCCGCAGCGCGAAATATTCGAGACATTCAACGTGGAAAGAAGCCAAATCCCGTAAGTGGAATCGTGGAGGACAAAAAGCAAAGGAGAAAACATCCGCAATTCTGGCTTAGCAGTGCTGGGCGGCTCATCGCCGGCATGCGCTATCTCGGGCAATGGCAACAGCGGCTGGAGGAGCTGATCGCGCAATTGGCCGACCTGCAAGGCGTGTTGATCATTGAAAACTTGCTGGACCTAGTTTCCGTAGGTGGTTCGGAACCTCGGGATTCGATGGGTGCGTTCTTAATCCCCTATTTGCGTTCCGGAAGTTTGGTGATGATTTCAGAGGCTACACCCGCCGAACTTGATGCTTGCCGACGACTATTGCCCGAACTGGTTGACTTGATTCCGCGCGTGGACGTCAAGCCCATGGAGCCAGAGCATGAGGTGCAGTTGATTCGTACGCGATTGGAAAATGGACTGCAGTCAACGGACATCAAGTTCGATGCTGCACTCCCCGACACACTCTCTCGACTCTGCCGCCAATTTCAGCGTCAGCAAGTTGCGCCTGGGCCTTCGATGCGATTCGTCGAAGAATTACTTGGCAAACGACGCAAGCAGGCGATTGAGCAGCATTGGGATGCAAACTGGCTTCTGTCCTTCTTCAGCACTCGCACTGGTTTGCCGCTGGACTTAATTGACGATTCTTTCCCACTTTCCCGAAGCGAAGTTTCCCAGGTCTTAGCACACGAGGTGATTGGACAGGATACGGCTTGCAAGCGTGTGGCCAGTGTGGTGACGCGAATTAAGGCTGCGGTTCAGGACCCAAAGCGGCCCTTCGGTTGTCTGCTGCTTTGCGGCCCAACAGGTGTCGGTAAAACGCAAATGGCAAAATCACTTGCCAACTATCTGTTCGGATCGAGTGCTGAGGTTCTCGATAAAGGCACTCCAATGACGCGCTTGGACATGAGCGAGTACTCTGGGCTGAATGCAGGCTTTCGTTTCTTGAACGCAGCCGATGGCAATCCAGCAAATTGGATTCAGCAGATTAGATCCAGACCGCTAAGCGTCCTGCTGTTAGACGAGATCGAGAAGGCATCGCCAGAAGTGTTCGATGTATTGCTTAGCGTTTTGGATGAAGGACGTTTGACCGATCGTTTTGGCAAGGTGACGTCCTTCCAGAATTCGGTGATTTTGATGACCAGCAACATCGGTGCGCAGCGGAGCACAGCGGCTGGCTTCGGCGGAGAAAAGTCAGTCGACTATTTGAGTGAAGTACGACATGCGTTCAAGCCAGAGTTTTTTAATCGTCTTGATGATGTCATTGCATTCTCGCCATTAACCTCGCAGGCTATTCGAGAAATTACTGAGAAGGAACTGCGCGAATTAAGCGGGCGAGAGGGACTTTTCCGGTATGGCCGCAAGCTGACCTGGAGCGAAGATTTGGTAACATTTCTTGCCCGCGTCGGTTTTCAATCGGATCTTGGGGCTAGGCCCCTGCAGCAAGCCATCGAGTCACAAGTCGTGGCCCCATTGTCGACCTGGATAGTCAAGAACGATCCACCCGAAGGGATCGGTCTGCAATTGGATTGGGAGGCCGAAGCCAAGATACTGAGAGTTACGGAAACGTGATCTTTGCCACGCCTGGAGGTAAGCAATTCATTGTCGCACCCCCAGAATGGTGGTACAGCTAGCAAATGCTCTTGCCGATGATGGAATAATGTTTGGCGGTTTCCTTTTTCCTGGCCATGGCTGTGTTGTGTAACTCGGCAGGTCGCGGTTCACAGAGACTAAGCTTGAAGACTAATAGAGTCGTCGCACAAACACTTACCTTCCCGCTTGCGGGAGGGTCGGACGTAATGCGGCCGGGGCGGGCAGATCCGCCCTCTCCGCTCGCATTACTCGCGACTCTCCCACGGGAGAGTGAGTTTCCAAATGCCTTCGTTTAATTAGCCGAGTCTGGAATGAGAGATAGCTACGACGTTGTTGTAATAGGTGGTGGGCCTGCAGGTTGCACGGCTGCGAGTATCGTTGCTGAAGGCGGTCAGTCTACTTTGTTGCTGGAGCGTGAGAGTGTTCCACGTTTCCATGTTGGCGAGTCGTTGATGCCAGAGTGCTATTGGCCGCTGCAGCGATTGGGCATGATCGATCGTATGAAAGGCAGCAAGTTCACTCCCAAAAAGAGCGTGCAGTTTGTTGGTGCAAGCGGCAAGACCTCTGATCCTTTCTATTTTGAAGAACACGACCCTCGGGAAAGTAGTACGACTTGGCAAGTCGAGCGGGCCGACTTCGACAAAATGCTCTGGGACCGCGCGGCAGAACTCGGGGCCGACTGCAAGGATGAAACACGCGTCTTGGACGTTCTTATCAATGAAGATGGTCGCTGTCATGGGGTCCGAGTGAAAACGGCAGATGGTGAAACGAAGACAATCGAGGCCAAAGTCGTGATGGATGGATCTGGCCAAACATCGATGATCGCCGGAAAGCTTGGTCTGCGCGAGTTCATCCCAGGGCTCAAAAAAGGAGCAATGTGGAGCTATTACAAGAACGCAAAGCGCGACGAAGGTGACAACGCGGGCGCCACCATTGTTATGCACACAGTCGAAAAGGATAGCTGGTTCTGGTACATCCCACTTAGCGAAGACATCACCAGCATTGGCTGCGTTGGCGACAACGACTATATGTTCAAGACAGGCATGGATAGCGAAGCTCGTTACAACTTGGAATTGGAGCGATGTCCGGGTTTGCAAGAGCGATTGGTCGGAGCCGAACGCGTTGACAAAGTGCGAGTAGCAAAAGAGTATTCTTACTGGACGCACCAACATTCAGGAGATGGCTGGGTGTTGATCGGCGACGCCTTCGGGTTCATCGATCCGCTTTATTCGTCGGGCGTGTATTTTGCGTTGGTGATGGGTGAACGAGCGGCAGATGCGGTGAACGCAGGTTTCAAGTCTGGTGACTTCTCGGCATCACAACTCGGCTCCTGGTGTGACGAGTTCAAGCAGGGGTCGACCCTAATCCGCAAATTGGTTGAGGCCTTCTATACGAAGGAATTTAGTTTCGCGGGTTTCTTGAAGCAGAACCCAGAGTTCCAAGGCAACTTAACAGACCTTTTGATTGGTCGCATTTTCTACAACGGTGCAGGAAATATCTTCGACGAGATGGATCCTGAAGTTGCGAAGGCTAAAGCTGAAAAGATGACGGCGTAGCGAATGGCGCTCATGGTCGCCTTTGAGCGAATTCAAGTTAGTAGCCAACGCCTCCAAGAAAGACGCGTACCAGCACGTCGCGGCAGCGCGCTAGCGAGTAGGGACTTGGGCTGCATTGGAATTGCTCGAGAAGCACAGCGCATTGGCATTTGCTCGCGCGCGTCGTAAGTCTCTAGTCGCTCACACGTCGTGCTAGTATTTTTGAGATTGAACCCGAGCAACTAGCCCCATCTTTGAGCATCTTGGAATCGCCAAGTTGTCGAGATCGACCTTACCTGCGACAATAGAAACCCGGCGCGTTTTCTCTTCGTCCTTCTCAAGGACGATTTAGCTCCCACCCTGAGAAAAGCGTGCTCGATCATCGCCTTAATTCTTTACGCTATCCGATCTTGTTTGTCTTTTTTAAGGTATTGAGGCAATAGCATGCCACGCACTGCTCGCGAAGTCTTAGACCAAGAATTCCTGCAAATCCGAGCAAAGATCCTGGAAATCGGCGCATTCTATGACCGCATGAGTGAAGCCGAAGCCAGCGAAGTCAACCAAGATCATTTGGATCTGTTGAGAAAGGGGTGTGCAATCCTGGACGATGACGAGCCGAATAAGGCGGAACGGATTCAGCTACTTTTCAGCCGAGACTATGAATCGGACTGGCGTGAGAAGTTTTCCCTCTAGGATTCTCTAGCTTAAGAACCCATTTCCTTCGTCCTCCAGCCACCTTCGGAAATCAGTTATGTACTACGTCGATCCCCATATTCACATGGTTTCAAGGACGACCGACGACTATGAAACTTTGGCCAAAATGGGCTGCGTCGCGATGAGCGAACCAGCGTTTTGGGCCGGCTATGATCGTGGCAGCGTGGATGGATTTCGAGACTACTTCCGGCAACTGACCGATACGGAGCCCAAGCGAGCAGCGCAGTACGGTATTCAGCACTTCACGTGGCTTTGCATCAACGCGAAGGAAGCCGAAAACGTCTCGCTCTCTCGCGACGTTATCGCGATGATTCCCGAGTTCCTGGATTGCCCTAACGTTTTGGGCATTGGCGAAATCGGATTGAATAAGAATACGAAGAACGAAGCTACCGTCTTCCTAGAACACATGGAGTTGGCCATCGAGCACAATCAGCAAATCCTGATCCATACTCCGCACTTGGAGGACAAGTACCAGGGGACGCGGATGATTCTCGACATGCTTTGTGACGACTCGCGCATCGATCCAAGTCGTGTTCTCGTTGATCACGTCGAAGAACACACAATTGAACTTGTCCTAGAGCGTGGCTTTTGGGCTGGGATGACTCTTTATCCGATCAGCAAGTGCACGCCGCAGCGTGCGGCGGACATGATCGAAAAGTACGGATCGGAGAGACTGATGGCCAACTCGGCCGGCGACTGGGGCCCCAGTAAACCGACGGCGATTCCCGATCTAATTATGGAGCTGCGCAAACGAGGTCACAGCGAAGCCTTCATCGGCAAATACGTCTACGACAATCCAGTCGCCTTCTTCTCTCAGAGCAACAAGTTTGATTTCACGCGACCGGAGCATCGCAACTTGGGGCAATCTGTTGAAGAACAGAGCAACGATTTTCGCTAGTTTGAACGCGTTCACTCCGAGCAATCGCGTCTAGTGCTGATCGGTGCTGGAAGTATCTAACGTAAGAATGAAACTCATGTGCATTTCCGCATGCCTGCAATGAAAGGCTTCCCACTCGTCGACCGTTATCGCACCAAAAGCAGGGGCTTTGCACTTTCAGGCGAAAGTACAAACGAGATCGCCAAGGTGGGAGTAGATTTGGCCCAGCGACCAATTGCCCAACAATTGGACTTCACTTTGTGCCAATTGCTGAGCATCGTTCAACAGTTCGTTAAGGTTGCTGTAATGAACATTACGACGATTCTTGACTTTGTCGGTTCGAATCTTCTCACCAACAGTAGTCATGCTACTCACTTTCTGAACTCGAGATCTCGACTTTGTGCCAATAGGCCCATTCATTGGCCCAATTGTTGGCTCGATTCTCAAGGGTAAGTTGAATTCGCTGTCCGGCATATTTGCTCAGGTCGACTTCAATCTCTTGCCACTCGTTTTTCCCAATGCTGCGCGAAGAAACGATGGAGTCGTGCAAGACAGCAGATTTCTCTTCCTCTGTGCCTCTCGCTAGAACTCGCAGTTGCCAGTCGCCATGCGGATGGTGGCTGACGGTTAGGCTGAGCTTGGATTGTTTGCCTTCCGGGACGCGAATGGAGCGTTTCAGCACACAAGGCGTCTTCTTATCCAGCGGATGTGTTTGCACCGCGCTACGATTGCGGAAGGAATCGTGTTGGACCACACCGCCTTCTCCCACATCGGAAACCTTGAAACCAAGTGCGGCCGACTGAATTCTCACTTGCCATTCTGGCGACGCCTTGGGTGCCTTAGAGCGAACGTTGATCGTGCTGCGTGTACCGGCCATTCGCCTTGCGACGAACTCTTGAATCGATGGCATCTTGCCACTGACAGCCAAGGTTAACGCCTGTGCTTGGTTCTCTG
>JBCCEO010000011.1:0-27699 GCA_039030255.1 Planctomycetota bacterium
AGGATAGTTCTTCGTACCGCTTAAGTAGAGGAAAACCACCCCAGCTTAACGCTTCACGCAAGTAATCGACGAATGGCATCGAGCCTTGGCGAAAGTGAAAAACAGGGTCTGCTCCGGTGCAAGGTAGGTAGATCCCGTAGGGGCTGGCTCCACTACACCCCAGTTTATGGTAATGGTCCGGGGCCAAGGGCAAATCGAACTGATGTCGAAGTTCTTGGCGAAACTTTAAGTTGTTCTCTTCCCAGTCGAACAGTGTATACGCGATCTCTGCTGAAAGCTCTGCCAATCCACCCACATAGAGAGGGTCTAGTTCCGAAAAGGGAATATCGAGTCCCTCGCAAAGATCGGGTACGTTTTGGCTGAGCTTGTAATTCCAAACACAGTCAACCTGTCCGACATGTTCCCAGAAAGCAAGTAGACTTGGCGGGATTGCACCTAACTCTGACATTCTAAATTGTTCGATGAGTTCTTTTTTTGTTGCAAGTGATGAGGGTGTGCCCCAGATCTGTCCTGACAGTGGCACCCAGCCTGAATCCGCCAGACGCTCCGCAAGAAGCTCGATATTGTGCCGGACTCGGACCATCGTTGCATCGGCGACTGCAAGAGCTTGGATGCGATTCTGCTCTTGCTCAAGATCTAATGTTTGAAGTTCCTTCCAGACTTGTCGATGTTCGCCGCGCTGGTAGCGATCTATGAGCATCTCAAGTTGCACTGGAGGGTTAGACGTCGACTTGGGAGTGATCTTAGACTGCTGAAGTAGCGAGTCAACAATAGGATAGTCTACGTGTCGCAGGACTTCTGTCGCCCACCAATTCAGGACAGGGTGATCGAGGTGTTGGACGATCAAGTCGAACCACCTGGGGTCTGCAGATAACCATTCGTATTGTTTGGCTTCCTTCCAATTCAGTTGCTCGTCCACGCATTCGGGTGGGATGAATTGTCGGAGGATTGTCTGCGCGACAATGTCGCCTCCAGGAATGAGTAGCCTCTCCGGTTCAAAGAACTTGGCAAGCTTGTCAAACGCGTTCTCTTTCTCCAGCGCAAACACCGCATCGACGGGATACGTCTCAGAGAGTGGTTGTTTCTGATCAAGGGTAGCCGCTAGGCATTCAAGGCACTCCCGCGAGCCAATTTCGAGCAACTGTGCCCCTACTGCTTGGCGTATTGGAATCGTCGGGCATTCATTCCAGAGATAAATGAAGTGCGGTACTGCTTCGGGAAGATCCGCAACCTCTCGTAGATCAATTGAAATCTGTATTACGTTTTCCTTGGATTCCCTCAGGATCTGAATGCCTGTAACTGACGGATCCCAGAAACCCATTTGTTCTTGATCTGATAGATTTGCAAAATCGATGTTGGATATCTTATTTCGATTAGGAAACTGATCGGTGAAGATAACGGACTTTCGCAGATCTGAAAGTAATTCTTCTGGTCTTAACTTACCAAAAAGCGCCTCAAGAACACGTGCTAAGCTGCGCCAAAACAAGTCTCGCATGTGTTTCACTCGGCGCTAAATCGATTCTTCAAACTCGGCGATGCGTTGCGTGTACTCGTCAGCTTGGATTCGCTCAGTCAGGAATTGATGGCTGAGAATGTAACGCTGGATGCGCCTTCGATCTTCGTACTCAAAGCCGGGGCGAAAGGCGACGCGGTGCAGTGAGTAGTTGTCCTCAAGATCGGAGATTTTCGCAGCTCGGGCTAGTTCGTTTGGCTCCAAGCACTGGATGTAGTCCGCGTAGCTGGCTTCTGCCTTGTGCGTGATGAGATCGAGTCCTTTCAGCACTGCGGGCGAGAATCCAAGACTCTTCAAATCCTCGAGTGTGACATCGGTGTCTTCGATCAAATCGTGCATCAGCGCAACCATCTGCGCCTCTTCGCCTTGAACGCCCTGCATCACTCGTAGGCAGTGCAAGATGTAAGGCTGGCCGTCTTTGTCGGTTATCCCGCTGAACTTTTCGACTGTTAAGGCAAGGGCTGCATCCAAGTTTGCCAACTTCGCGCTCCTGCTAACTCTAATGCGTGTAGAACTTGATGCAGACAGGCGTGCCGACTTCAAGTTGATGACTTGTTTGCGAGAGTTTTCCGGTGGCAGTATCAATCTTGAAGCAGCAAATTGAATCTGAGATTTGGTTTTCGGTCAGTAGAAAGGTGCCGGTTGGGTCGATGCGAAAATTGCGCGGTGTTTTACCTCCCGTCGGCGTGTGACCGATTGCGGCAAGCTTTTCACCATCAAATCGAAAACCAGCGATGCTGTCGTGACCGCGGTTAGAACCGTAAACAAACTTGCCGCTAGGATGCACTAAAACTTCTGCGGTTGAGAATCCATTTTGGAATTCTCCAGGCAATGTAGAGATGACCTGAGATTCAGTAAGCGAGCCTTTCGATGAATCCCAATCACAAACGCTGAGTCTACAAACAAGTTCGTGAATCACGAATGCATGCTTGTTGTCGGGATGAAAGGCGATGTGGCGTGGTCCGCTTCCAGGGGCAACTTTGAGAGCCGCGTGTTGGTCTTTCAGCGTTTTTGCACTGGTATCGATGGGGTAAATCAATACTTGGTCTAGGCCCAGGTCGACAGCGCAAGCAAACTTATTGCTTGGGTCTGGGAGAATGCAGTGACCATGAGGCGCTTTCTGACGCGGGTGCACGCTGCTGCCTTCGTGCTGAATCAACTTTGTTTTGCCCAGGCTTCCGTCTTCTTTCAGTTCGACCGCCATGATGCTTCCGCCTCCGTAGTTGGCGATCATTGCGACACTGCCAGTAGCGTCGATTGAGATATGGCAGGGTGCACTGCCACCTGTCGAAGTGCGATTCAATTCCTTCAGCTCGTGATTCGCTTGGATCGCATAGGCGACTACTTCTCCCGCGCTGACTTCGCTCACGGCGTAGAGGACTTTTTGAGTTGGATGAATGACCAGAAAGGACGGGTTCTCGAGCTTGGCGACTAGCTTGGGTTGGGCAAGCGAACCGTCGCTCGGGCTGAGAGAGCTGGCGTAGATTCCTTCGCTGGCCCCGCCCGTGTAAGTTCCAATGAAAAAGGGGGTATTCTCGGCGGCCGTCAATAAGTTTTGCACTATCAGGCTAGCAACGAGAACGAGAGCGGGAATGAACGCACGTTTCATGGAGGAACTCTGGGGTCATGCAATGGAAGCAGTTGTGAAAGCAGTTGAGATCTGGCTAGTCACCTTATTCAAGGAAACTATTCAGAATTCAAGGCAAAGTGGACTTGGGAGGACATCATAACAGATCCACTTCTACGAATCAGACTTTTACGAATCATGAAGATTCGGCCATACGTCACCGATGGAAGGCGCGAAGTCGGACCAGTACAATTCGTCTCGGAAACATTCCATCTAGCAGGCCGACTCCTTCAAACTCGCCGGAACCATTCTTGTCAACTTCGGACTCATCGGTGAATTCCACGCAGGGCATGGACGCAGAGATCCTCGTAGAGCAGTCTGCGCATGGAATGATGGCGGCACTGAAAGTGAAGCTGGCGCTGCAAGTGGCACCGATCCGTTGGCAATCTTCTTTGGAGCGAGTGGCAGACAGAATCGAGGCGGGGGCTACCCTGGACGAAGCGATTCAAGCAGAGCTTTCCAAGATGCCTGGCGAGATGCGCTGCATTGCATCAGAATCTTTGCGAGTTGCGGATCCTACTGCATTTATTGTGGATGCTTGTAAGATTCGGCGCGAGGTGCGTGCGAGCTGGAACAAGCTTTCGAGACTTTGCTTCTATCCGCTTTGTTTGTTTGTGTTTGCTTTAAGCGTCGGTTTGCTTTTCAGTTTTATCATGAAGCACATGATCGATCTGGATTGGATTGAGCAATGGGGGCTGCGAGGGATGGATCACGTCCAGGGCACGATTCTTGATCAGCATCATGCGATTGTTGGAATGGCCATGGTGACCGCTTGGGTCCTGGTTGCCCTAGTAGTGATTTATCTTCTTGGTCCGCCTTGGGCTTGGTTGGCCGTTTTGGGTGGAGTCTTCGTTATCGGGCGTCCGCTACGTTGGCTTAACATGCAGGAGATTCTTTGTCGCTACAATATGTTTTTAAAGCAGGGCGTGCCGCTCTCGGAGGCGGCTTGGGCCGTGTCGAGTAGCTTTGCATCCAGTAGCCAAGCGGTCGTGTCGCGCGCGATTGCCAATCGTATCGATTCCGGGATGCCGCTCGGCAAAGCCGTTGCAGGCTCCATGCTCTCGGATGGAATAATCAGGCCTTCGTTGTACTTGATGGACGAGAGTGCGGACGAGTTGCCAGAGGCGCTGGCACGCAACACAGATCTGTTGGGCAAGCTGGTAGAACGTCGTTGCCGGAGTTTAGGAACGCTGATTCCCGTGTTTTTGTTGATCGCGGTGGCGACCATTATTTGGAGCGCGTTCATGTCCTATGCGATGGCCATGTTGCCTTTATTTAGCATGATTCAATCCTTGGCTTGGTAGAGATGGTATTTCAGACTTCTCATTGTCTTATTCTCGTGCCGATTGCACTGAGCCTGTTTGTGGCCGTGCGATTGTCCTTGGGGAGTATGGATGATGCCAAGAACTCGTGGATGTTGATTGCGGTCCGAGTTGCTATCGCGCTGATGCTCCTCCTTGGGTTTCTTTCCATTGGGATTCGGTCGCAGTGGATTGCTTTGGTCTGGCTGGTGGTGATGGGCATCATGGGCCTTTTGTTGCTGTGGAAGCGGATCCGGATGCAGCGAGATGCTCTATTGCTTTCGGCAATGCAGGCTGAGAATCTCCAGCAGCAGCAGTCTCTCCTTCAGTACATTCGTGCCGAAAGTTTTCTGTGGCTAAAGTGGAAGGCAAGTTCGTTGGCTTCCGATCTTGCCATCGGTCGGCAGTGGCCGGTCGCCTTGGAGGTTCGAAGCGTCGCGACGGGCGTTTACGAAAAATTGGCGCTTCGGCTTCGATGCTTTTATGGAGATTCTGACCAGGATCAGCTCGAGGCCAGTCAAGCTATTTCGCCTCTGCAGATCGAAGCAGAAGCAGAGCGATTGATAGGTCGCCTCATGTTGTTGGTTTGGACTGCAACGTTGTTACCGGTGATCATCTTTTATATCGTGAATTATGTCATTCCGACGTTCAAGGAAATGTTCGAGGAGTTTGGGCTCGATCTTCCGGACACGATGCTCACCACTATTTCTTTTTCGGATATGGCTGCCTATTCGGGTCTTGGGTTCTTGATGCTATTGGTGCCACCCTTGTTGCTTGGCATTGCATTTTTCGCGCTGCTGATATGGATTTGTCCTTTTCTTCTGCAAACTCCCGTGTTCCGATGGATTTGCCCAGAGTATTTCAACAATCTCGGATTTGCCGCCTTGTCACGTGTCGTTGAAGAAGAGCGAGACTTGGGCAAAGCTTTCGAAGTCAGCGCAAATGTTATTCCAGTTTCTTTCGTAGCGAACAGATATCGCGCTGTTGCGTTGCATTTGAGGCAGGGGGAAGAACTGGAGTCCGCGGTTGCCAAAGCTGGAATTATCAAGAGTAGCGAATTGGCCCTTTTTCGCGAAACTGCGGAAACGGCCGATTTGCGGCAAGATCCAATCTGGTGCTTGAGGCAGCTTGCTTCATGGCGTGTGGAGCGCATGCTTACCCGCTATGGAATTTTGGTTCAAGTAGCTGTGGTGGTGTTGGTCACGCTTATGGCGATCATAGCAGGGATGTTTGCAATTGGTGTCATGAGTTCTCTATCCATAATGATTCAGTCCCTCGCCTAATCCCCTTGGGAAGAAATTGATGTTTCGCAAATTCAAGTCTCGAAGTGGCATCTCCGTTACCGAAACGGTGATCGCGGCGTTGCTGCTAAGCGCAGCACTCGGGGCCGTTCTGCGCTTTGCGGTTTCGGCAAAGTCCGGATTGCGAAATCAAGAATTGCGAACGCGATTGGAATGGGAGCTGGTGAACGCAAGGGAAAAAATTGGTGCTTGGCCCGAGGATAAAATCACCGAAGAAGCAATTGCCACGCTGCCAGTATCTGGTGCATTGACGAGAAAATTACAAGAGTTGCAGTGGTCGGCCAAGATCACCAGCATCAAATCTCCGGTAGAAGCCTTGCAAGTAGACTTGGCGTTGCACTACGAGGTCCAGGGGCGATTCGCAGAGCCCCGAAGCTTGAGCTTTTGGGTACCGAAGCAATCGAAAGTAGGTGTTTCGGAGACATCTGAATCAAGTGATCCTGAATCGACAGAACCGAAATCCACTACTGAGAATTCTGAATCCAAGGCGAGTGCGGAATTAAATTCGAACGAAGCCTCAGAATCCGAGGAGGAATCTACGTCGCAGGATGCGGCCAGTACAGAAAATGCCAGCACAGAAAATATCAGCGAGGAAGGTAGCGCTAAATCAGGAGGTCAAGATGAGTAAGCTTGGCCGAGCGCGCGCCGGATACACGCTGGTGAACACCCTTGCCTTGATGGTGGCGGTAGGTTCATTGATGAGCTTTTCAATCGTCCTGATTCGCCGGGCTTACACGACGCACCAAGAAGCCTTGTCGCATCTCAACACGACACAATCACTACGTCAGGTTTGTGAGAGATTTCGTTCCGACGCACATGAGTGTGATTCAGCAGTCGTGGTCGATGGGCGTTTCCAACTGACGCGTGGCAACAGTCGCATTGTGTTTAGCAATGAATCGACCGAATTGAAGAGAACGGTCCTAGTTGGCGGTGAAGAGCTGAGCACTGAAACTTGGCAGCTTCCCAATCCTGCGGTTTCGACTTGGTCGATTGAAACAAGCGGTCCTCTCGATTTGGTGACTTGGGATCTCAAGTTCCAAGGCGATGGTGTGAGCCGACAGATGCAGCCCATTCAGTGGCTAGCTCGCGTCGCCGTGTTCGAATCGCTCGCTTCAAGCAAAGAGGGTGCAGCCGAATGAAGAATCCAACTTATCGAACCGGCCACGATGCAGGGCAGGGCGGCTGCAAGAAGAATTCGAAACAAGCAAAGGCGAGACGTAAAGCCGCTTTGCTCGTGGTAGTGCTCGTAGTGTTAACCTTGGTTGGCATGATGACCATGCAAGCCGTGCAGACTCTGATGCTTTACAGGCACCATGACGTGAAACGCGCCAAGCTTTTGCAGGCAGGCGAAATGATCCAGCTTGGTCGTCATGCCTTGAAAGACGGAAGTGATGCAGGACCGGAATCAACTTTCGAAGTGACAATCGCCGAGCAGAGGGCGAGCATCGAGTTGCAATCGAGCGAAGAGCAAGATGGAACGCGAATTGTGGTGCGTTATCCGCTTAAGAACGCTGGCCCGCAGAGTGTCGATTCAGAAGAAAAAAAACAAGAAATCACAGCCACTTGGCAATCTACAGGAAACTAGAGATGACTTTTATGAGTACATCACGTAAGGCACAAGCGTCGGGTTTTACGCTGGTCGAATTATTGGTGGTAATCGCCATTATCGGCATTTTGGTAGGGCTGCTTTTGCCCGCTGTTCAAGCAGCGCGAGAAGCTGCGAGACGCCTCAGTTGCAGTAACAATATCATGCAACTTGGATTGGCGTTGCATAACTATGAAATGGCTCACAATAGTTTTCCGCAAGGTACAGTAGACGCAAAAGGGCCTATCCAGCACCTGCCGAATGGTTTTCATCACAGCTGGATCGTTCAGATTCTGCCAATGATGGACGAACGCGTTGCATGGGATCTCGTGGATCATTCCCAGTCGGTGTATGCCAAAGTGAATTTTCCGGTGCGTAGATACGCTATTGATACTTTGGTCTGCCCCTCTTCACCTGTTGCGTCGGATGGGCCTTATTCGCATTACGCAGGATCCTATGATAGCCGGGAGGTTCCAATCGACACGGATAACAATGGAATGTTGATTCTGAATCGAACCATTGGTTTGGACGATGTCTACGATGGGTTGTCTAACACACTTTTGTTGGCGGAGAAGATCCCGGATGAAACGGACCTTGGTTGGATGAGTGGCACTAGGGCCACGCTACGCAATGCAGGAATGCGAATCAATGCAATGAAACCGGCTTGGGGCGTAGTGAACGCCGTTTCGCTTCCCCCCGGCTTTGCCGGAGGTTTCATGCAAGCCGGAGCGGGCTACGGTGGCGGTGGTTATGGTGGCGCCGGTTACGGTGGAGAAGGCTATGACTCCGAAGAAGATCTGGGCGAGTCCGACGAGCAGGATTCCGACGATCTGGCAAGCTCGGAAGACACCGAAGGTGATTCCACTGACGAAGAAGGCGGCTATGCTGGCGAAGGCTACGGCGCGATCGGCTATGGTGGCGGCGGTTATGGGCCCAATGGGCCTATGTACGAAGTTCGTACGAAGGAAGGAAAATCCACGGTTCTCGGGCAAGAGAGAATGCTCAAGACCAAGCCCTCTACCTGGATGAAGATCAGTGACCTGCCGCCGATTCTTGGGGGCAAGCCAAACTCGGGGAGCGAAAGCGGTGGGTTCGCGAGTTACCACACGGGCGGATGCAATACAGTTTTTGCCGATGGTTCCGTGAAGTACATCAGCGAAGGAATGGACCACACCGTTTTTCAAAAACTGGCCAATCGCGCGGACAAGAGTCTGATTGGAGGCCAAATCGGTTGGTAACAATCGGCAAACGCAAATGAAAGAGCCTACCGAATTTCAATTCAGCCGAACAGAAACAGCCTCAGCGCGAAGTCCTTTGTCGCTGGCCTTGCTGTTTTACATCGTGACCACGGGAGCGATCCTGTCCGCTTGCCTGAGCTTTCTGGCTGGCAACGAGAACGTGACGATGGTCCGGCTAGCGATTGTGCTCGGAGTTGGTGGGCTGATCGGTTTGATACTAGGCTTGATCATTGGCATCCTGCAGCTGCGCGTCGCGGCCGCCTTCATTGGAGGTGGCGTCGGTCTGATCGTCGGACTCTTGGGAGGAGCGTTGAGCATGATTGAGCCGGCCCAATTCACCAGCGTGACCACAATCTGCTTTGCCGGCTGTCTACTGCTTGTGGCGAGCATGCTTGTCGCCGCTCGGCTGCAGCATGACCCAAGTCTTCAGCGTCGAGAGTCTGACGTGACAGGGGACGAATCCTCCTAGGATTGCTCGGACCGTATATGGCTAGGTCGCACTTGAATTACGGGTGCAAATTGGTGATTTGTCTGCTGTGTCCTTCTTGGCGAGCGTTTGGGCTTTACTGCTGACCCTGATCTTTTGGGCTTTTGCGCGCTTTTGGGCTAGCAAGTTTAGTTTGGGACGCGATAGTAGCCAAAAAGAAAGACACCCTGAGAATCCAAGGTTTGACCAATGTCCAGCGGGACAATCTGGAAAGCGACTCAATCATGGCTCGACGCTAGACTTCCAGAAATGAAGAGAGATCTGGTGGCGTTGGCCGATCAGAATTCGGGCTCCTACAATCTGCCCGGACTCTTGAGTGTCGCGGGCTGGCTGGAGACTTGGTTCGATTCGCTCAATGCGAGTTTTCAGCGTGTAAATCTTCCAGCCCGTAAGCGAGTGACCGACTTGGGCGAGTTGGAATCGGTTGAAACAGGTCCTTTGCTTCGATGGGATTTTCGTCCCGAGGCGTCGCGTCGTGTTTTGCTGATGATTCATTACGACACGGTCTTTGATTCTGAGCATGAGTTTCAAATTTGCCAGGACCTTGAAGCGGATCGCATGCAGGGGCCAGGTGTGGCCGACGCCAAGGGCGGGATCGTGGTAATCCGCAATGCACTTTTGGCGCTGCAGGAAAACAATTGGTCGCCGAAAATTGGCTGGACCGTTGTCTTGAATCCTGACGAAGAAGTAGGATCGCAGTGCTCGACGCCCTATCTGAACGAGATTGCGCGTGATTTTGAGTTTGGCTTGCTTTTCGAGCCTTCCTTGCCCACCGGTGAGCTTGTTTCGACACGCAAGGGCTCGGGCAACTTTGACTTGGTAGTTCGTGGCAAAGCGGCTCATGCAGGTAGACACTTTGATGAAGGGCGCAACGCGGTGGCGCTGCTCAGTCAAATCTTTGCCGAGCTGCATCAGCTCAATGGCCAGCGCGAAGGAACGACGATCAATTTAGGATCGATCCAAGGAGGAGGCCCAGTCAACGTCGTGCCCGAGCTAGCTGTTGGACGTTTGAATGCCAGGATGTTGGATCAGGAAAGTATGAATTGGTTCGAGGAGCAACTTCGAAGAATCGTCGAGGAAGCGAACAGTTTGGATGGTTTTCATGTCGAACTGTATGGTGAAATAACATCGCCACCCAAGCAAAAGTCTGCGGGTATGCAGCAGTTGATGCATCTACTTGAGGACATTTATCAAGAGGAGTTCGATCAAACGCTGCAATGGAAGTCGACTGGCGGAGTTTGCGATGGCAATAAGTTAGCCGCAGCGGGGCTGCCAAACATCGATACCTTGGGACCAACCGGAGATGGTTTGCACAGCTCCAAAGAATGGGTTCAAGTAAGTTCGTTGGCCAAACAAGCGAAGTTGATCGCTTGGGTATTGCTGAGATTTGATGCTTCTGGAAAAAGTCTCCTAGAAAATTAAACAAGGTATGAGGTTCCTAAATGGCGGGTGAATCAGAACACGCATTAGTCGCGGATCAATTGCGATCCGATCCGAGAGTTCAACAAGCGGAAGAGTTGTTGTTGGCCGCACTAGCGGATGCTCAGTCAAAGATTTCCGGTCCCAAGCAGGCTCGTCCTGAATGCGAAACTGAGAATAAGGGCTTGTTAGATCGGCTGGCCGCTGCACGTGGCGGCGCGACCTATTTTCCTTACTTGGCTAGCGGCATCGGCAACGGACCTTGGGTCGAGCTCGTCGATGGCAGTGTCAAACTGGACTTCATCACCGGCATTGGAGTCCATGGACTTGGGCATAGTCATCCAAGTTTGGTGAAAGCCGTCATGCGATCCGCCTTGGATGACACGGTCATGCAAGGAAACCTGCAGCAGCATCGCACTACCGTCGATATGTGCGAGCGGCTGGTCAATCTGGCGAAGCAGCAGGGTGCCCAGCTGGATCATTGCTTGTTGACAACTAGCGGAGCGATGGCCAACGAGAACGCGCTCAAAATTGCTTTTCACAATCGTGCACCTGCAGACCGCGTGATCACACTTGATAATTGTTTCGCGGGTCGTTCCATTGCGATGGCTCAGTTGACCGATCGTCCGCAGTATCGAACTGGTATTCCCACCGCCTTGGCTGTGGACTATTTGCCGCCGGCTGATCCCGAGCTATCTTTAGCCTCGCAAGACCGTTCCCTGGCGGCGCTGGATAAGCTGCTGAAGCGACACCCCGGCAAGTACGCAGCCCTCTGGTTGGAACTCGTCGCAGGAGAAGGCGGATACTATCCAGGTTCTAACGAGTACTTTGAAAAGTTGATCGCACGAGCCAAGGAAGACAATGTGCTGATCATTTTTGATGAAGTGCAGACCTTTGGTCGGTTGAGTCGGCCTTATGCTTTCCAGCACTTCGCCTTGGACGCGCATGCCGACATTGTCACTGTCGGCAAGATTACTCAACTCTGCGCGACGTTGTACGGCGAGTCCTTGAAGCCGAAAGGGCCGCTACTAAGTCAAACATTCACGGCGGCAAGTAGCTCGATCGAAGCCTCCTTGGCTTCGTTGGATGAAATGGAATCGCAAGGTTGCTTCGGCGAGTCCAGTACCAATATGGCGAGGCACGAGTACTTTGCGGGCAAACTCCAGGAGCTAGCCAAGAAGCATCCTGGCAAAATTTCTGGTCCGCATGGTTGTGGCATGATGATAGCCATCACGCCTGGGGATGGATCAGCAGAAGCTGCCAAGCAATTGGTCCACGCACTGTACGATGAAGGCTTAATGGGATTTGTTGCGGGTGGGAATCCAGCCCGAGTCCGATTCTTGCCTCCACCTGCCGTGACAACTAACGAGCATATCGATGCAGCCGCTGGGATGCTCGATCGAGCGCTCGCCAAGTTGTGGTAGCGTGCAGTTATTCGCGTTCGCCTTGCTGAATTTGCCTTTCCGAATCTGCCTTTGAGTATTTGTAAACGTCTTTTTCAAGAGATAGAACCGTGGAATTCATTCGTGCTGTACAACTCGATGATCTCGACCAACTCTGGGAATTGATCACGAGTGCGACTTATGGACTCACCACGCTTCAGATCAGCAAAGATCAATTGCGCGATCGGGTCGAGACCTCAAATTTTGCCTTCACACGCGCCACAGAAAAGGTGGCTGGCGAGCCCTATGTGTTTGTGATGGAAGATACGGAGATCGGCAAGATTGTCGGGCTATCCTGTATCTTCAGCAAGATTGGCGGCTACGAACCGTTTTATAGCTACCGCCGCATTGTGGAGCAGAAGTACTGTGAATTGCTAGACAAGACGCAAGAAGTCGAGTCGTTGCATCTGGAGAAGATTCACAATGGCCCCACAGAAATCGGAAGCCTGTTTTTGTCTCCCGAGTATCGAGGCAAGGGTCGGGGACGCTTGCTAAGTCTTTGCCGTTTTATGTTCATGGCCGCCAACCCAAAAAGGTTCGAAGAACAAATCATCGCCGAAATGCGTGGCGTGATGTCCGAAGACGGAGCTTGTCCGTTTTGGGAGGCGATTGGTCGTCATTTCTTTGAAATGGATTTTCCCTCCGCAGATCGACTTTCCACGCTGAACAAGAAGTTCATCGAAGACTTCATGCCACGCTATCCAATCTACAGCAGCATGCTGCCGCAATCGGCGATCGAAATCATGGGCGAGGTGCATCCCAACACGCGTCCGGCTCTTTCCATGCTGAAGGCGGAGGGCTTTGAAGTGGTCAACCTGATCGATATTTTTGACGGCGGTCCTGTCGTGCAATGCGATCGGGAAAAGATCGATGCGGTAAGGCGCACGCAGACCAGTCAAGTCTCGGAGATCGCGAAAGACGTCGAAGGCGAGCGTGTCATTCTTTCGACCCAGCAGGACGGTTTTCGAGCGACTTTGGGCCAGTCCGAAGCGATCGACGGAGGACTGCGGATCAGCCAGGTCACGGCGTTGACTTTGAAAGTTCGGGTGGGTGATCCCATTAGTCGGTTAACGCTCTATCCCGAAGCGAAAGAATCTTTAGATCAAGTTGATGCATCTTAAAGTAATCCACGAAGGACGATACTATGGATTTACCCATCGCAGGTAAGCAATTCATTGCCGGAAAATGGATCGAGGGAGAAGGCCCAGCCTGGCGGCGGCATGCTCCTTCCGATTCTAGTTTGGTTTGGCAAGGAAATTTCGCCTCGGCCGAGCAAATGTCTTCGGCCGTCGATGCGGCGCATGCGGCATTTCAAGATTGGGCCGGCCGGAAGCTTGAAGAGCGAATCGAATTCTGCGAAAAGTTTGCGCAAATCGTGGGCGATCGGAAAGAAGAACTCGCCAAGCTAATAGCTTTGGAGAACGGAAAGCCGCTTTGGGAAGCACGCACTGAAGTTGCTGCCTCGATTGGCAAGGTTTCCAATTCGGTGCAATCGATTCACCAGCGTCGCTGGACGACAACGGAGACTCTTGGCGACTTCAAAGCCGTGACACGCTATCGGCCACACGGCGTGATGTTGGTTATAGGGCCATTCAACTTTCCTTCGCACGTTCCCGGCGGTCATATCATTCCTGCACTGTTGGCTGGCAACACCATTGTCTTCAAGCCTAGCGAATGGGTTTCCGGCGTCGGTCAGTGGCTATGCGAGGTCTGGGAAGAAGCAGGCTTGCCCGAGGGTGTGCTCAATTTAGTTCACGGTACGGGCGAAGTCGGCAAGGTTGCGGTTGAAAGTCCGCTAGTCGACGGCGTGTTGTTCACGGGCAGCCAGCGGGTCGGGACTTTGCTTCACCAAACGATGGCGGGTCAAACGCATCGCGTTTTGGCATTGGAGATGGGCGGCAACAATCCTCTGGTCGTGCACAACACCAGCGATATTCGCGCGGCGGCAATCACCACAATTCTGTCGGCCTTTATTACCGCTGGCCAACGATGTACCTGCTCGCGGCGTTTGATCATTGTCGGCGACGAAACGTATCAAGCTCTCGTCGACGAGTTGGCCGAGTTGATTCCGCAGATCCAAGCTGGTTCCTCGCTGGCAGATCCGCAGCCTTTCATGGGGCCCTTGATTCACGCGCAAGCTGCAAAACAAATGTTGGAATCGGAACAAGCTTTGATTGCTCAAGGCGCGAAGTCCGTGGTGTCGATGAAGCAGGATGCTGAGTGCGAAGCCTTGTTGACGCCCGCTCTGTTGGAAATGAGCTCGCCGGATCAAGTGGGTGACTGCGAGTATTTTGGACCTCTGTTGATGACATTCAAGGCTGAGGATTTTCCTTCGGCGGTGCAAATGGCGGGCTCCACGCAGTATGGTCTGTCGGCCGGATTCATCGGCGATCAGGAAGAAGACTTTGAGTACTTTATCCAGCACATACGCGCCGGCGTCGTAAACTGGAATCGGCAGACGACCGGTGCCAGTGGCAAACTTCCCTTTGGCGGAGTCGGAATCAGCGGCAATCATCATCCGAGCGGATTCCATGCTGCAGATTATTGTTCCTTTCCGATCGCTTCCTTGGAGAGCGCTGAATTGAGTGAAGCGAAGAAGAGTGTGCCGGGTTTAGGGTTTACGAACGATGCCTGAGATTAATGTAGACGCCATTGTTGGTCCTTCGCATCACTTTGGCGGTCTTGGTGTTGGCAATGTGGCTTCGCAGTCGCACGCTTCCACGCCCAGTTCGCCGAAAAAGGCCGCGCTGGAAGGACTGCAAAAGGCGGAGCTGGTCGCCAGTTTGGGCATACCTCAGTTTCTGTTCCTGCCGCCGATGCGTCCGCGCTTCGAGTTGTTAACGCGGCTTGGTTTTCAAGGAGATATCGACGCTCAAATTGCTCAGGCGGCCGAGCAGATGCCTAGGGCGCTTTCGGCATGCTTTAGCAGTGCTTTCATGTGGGCCGCGAACTCCTCCACGGTGGCTCCAAGCTCTGATACGCGTGATGGAAAGTTGCACTTTACGACTGCCAACCTGATCAGCAGCTGGCACCGAGCCTTCGAAGCCGAAGAACGCGAGCAGGATCTCAAGCAACTATTCGGAGAAATTGCTGGCCTCCAAGTTCATTCCGCGCTGCCTTCGATTGCGCCCTTGCGAGACGAAGGAGCGGCGAATCACATGCGCCTATGCGGAAAGGATGAGAATGCGGCGGTGCACGTGTTTGTGCATGGCGAATCGGAAGAAAGCGATTTGCGACCAGACAGGTTCTTGGCTCGACATACGTTGGCAGCTTCCAGGTCGCTGGCGACTCTGCATGGACTGGAAGAATCTCGGACTTTTTATTTGCACCAACATCCCGATGCGATCTCAGCAGGCGTATTCCACAACGATGTGATTGCAACCAGCCATCAAGATGTGATGCTGCATCACGAATACGCTTTTGCGGACGCGGATGCGGAGCTAGCACGGTTGGATCGCACGTTTAAGGAGACGACTGGGCAAGAGTTGAAGCGAATCATGATTTCCGACTCGCAGCTTCCCTTGGCCGACGCTGTCGCCAGCTATTTCTTCAATAGTCAATTGCTGACTCCATCAGGCGACTCAGCCGACGACGCTCGCATGGTTTTGGTCTGCCCACAGCATTGCGAACAAATCGCGTCGGCTCGCCAGTTGATTGAAACTCTGCTGGCGGATACTGAGAACCCAATTGACGGGGTGCATTACGTTTCTTTGGGTGAAAGCATGGCCAATGGTGGCGGCCCTGCTTGTCTCAGGTTACGCGTCACGCTGACAGATTCAGAGCTTGCAGCCGTTGATCCGAGATTCCGCGTTGATTCCGAAAACTTGGATAAGCTTCGCCAAGTGATTGAGCGTGAGTATCCTGATCGGTTGGCTTTTGAAGACTTTCAGGATTCCGAAGTTCGAGCACAAATTGTTCGAGCAACAGACTGCCTGCACCAAGTTGTGATGGGTTCCTAAAGGTCGAGGAACTCTAGGGAAAATCAGAGTTTCAAACTTGGCTGCTTCAACTAACCCTCCCTTTCCGAGCGGGCCCACGCGCAGCGGGGAAGCGAGGAAATTTTGGGAGGGTCGGACGACAGTCCGGGGAGGGCTGTGTGTTGCCAAGACTCAAACTCTGATTTGCCTTGCTAGAACTCGACCGGGGCTGGAACTTGTACTGCGAACAGACTACCCTTGAGGGCTCTCCAATCCTCGGGAGTCCGCCTTTGCATTTGGTTTCTTGCACAACCTGCCCTCACTCTTTCAAGCAACGGGACTGCTGCGCTTTGTCCGTGCTTTCGCGCTGGGCATTCGGGTTTGTCCTGCTAGGTCTTTTTGTGGCTTCGGCGGAGCCGGCGACAGCGCAGGATCTGCGGCTTGAGTCGATCAATCGCATCGCGCAGAGCCGCGTTTATCCGGGAAAGATCCTCGCGCTCCGAGCCACGGTATCGAATCCAACAGAGCAGGAAGCAGACGGAATTGTCGTAGCCGTTGTGAATGGGTTTCCTGATCGGCAATGCGCCAAAAAAGTTATCGTGGCACCAGGGAAAGCAGCCTCGATCGACTTGTATCTAAACATTCCATCTGAGCTTCAAGGGCAGGAGAATGTCGAGGTGCAAGCTCGGCTGTACCGACAAGAAGGTGGTACCGAACGAGTACAAGGAACAGGTCGCACCTCCGAGGCGAAGCTGACACTCAGTTTGGAAAAGAACAAGGACTACAGCGCCTTCTTCATGGACAACGATGCGGCTCCAGTCGCCCCATGGCGTTGGCCGCAAGCAGGTCCGCTGATGAGTTACGAGTGGGCCATCGGTACCCGCATCGACGCTGGGACTTCGCGTCGGGTGGCGAATATGGGCAGTGATCCTCTTCCAGTGAACCGAGCGGATTGGAATGTTATAGATAACGCAATTGTGGCCGAAGAAAACGTATTGCAGGACTTGGCGTTTGTCCGCTCTCTGAGAGATTTCGTGGAGTCCGGTGGCAAAGCTTGGGTCATGCTCGATCGAGTGTCGGTAGATTCCTTGCGTCCGTTGCTCGGCGCTGGACAAGCAATCGAAGTCGTCGACAGTACCGAGCTCACGAGTTTTACCGTCGAGGTGATTGGCGGTACCTCGGTGATCGCAGAAGAAGATCGGAAAGTTACGTCGGAGATTCCGCTCAAGATGAAACGCGTGCTTCAAGTTGGAGGGCGAGTGTCGCATGAGATTGAAGGGTGGCCCGCGGCTATTTGGATGAAAGTTGGATACGGTGAGATCCTGGTTACGACTTTGTCTCCCGAGGGTTGGATAAAAGCACGAGGCAATCGCGGAGGCGAGAATCGTGATCCTATGAAAGTATCCGCCTTCGAATCGCAGCTTTGGTCCAATAGCTTGGCGTTGGATATCAATGCACCTTCGTTAAATCCTCCCTTGGGTTCCCAGGTAGATTACCCCATCGAAATGATGGGCAATCCTATCGTGCCTCGTCAATGGATTGCTACTGGGCTCACCAGCTTCTGTTTGATGTTGCTCGCCATTGGCCTTTGGCGATGGTGGGTAGGCGACATGCGACTCGTCGGACTGATCGCGCCTCCGGTGGCTCTTGTATTTGCAGCCGGTCTCGTTTTCGCTGCCAGCTTCATTCGAAGCGACCAGCCCGAGTCGGTCAATCGTTTGCAAATAGTACAAGTCACCGAGGATGGGCAAAGCGCTATTGTTCGTGAACAGGCTGCAGTGCATTTAAAGTCCTCGGCCGATATGAAGCTGCAAAGCAATGTGGATGGTGTGGTTCACGTCGATCCCCAAGTCAAAACGGGTATCCAGCGTTTTGAGAAGACGCAGTTCCATGATTGGGAACTTCAAAACCAGTCTTGGCCGCCTGGCTACTGGCGTTACAGCAGTGAATTCGAGGTGCCTGCCGAGGGGCTCATCGCCACAGCCATCCTCGACGAGTCTGGTTTGAATGTTCAGCTACCCGATCTGCACGCACAGCTGGAAGATGCCGTCCTGAGTTTCACGCGCGGCGGTCGAATGCTTTGCTCGGGATCAGGAAGCAACTTAACCGTAGATGCAAGCCAAACGGTTGCCGTCGAGCAGCTGATCGGCGGGACGTTAATCACTAGCGAGCAGGAACGAAGGCTAAGCGTCTACCAGCAATACTTCGCTCGAAAAGATCGGGTGCAATTCGTCGATCATGTGCTTTACGGTTGGACCACGACATGGCCATCGACGCCAATCTGGTCACGTGATTTGCAATCGGGAGGCTCGGCATTGGTGGCATTGCCAGTTCAATTGCTGCGGCCCGAGGCGGGCAAAAAGATCGTCGTGCCACGTGGGCTCATTAGCATCCAGGCAGATCCGCGGCTGACCGGACAGACGCTTGCCTTCGATGGTACCACTGGAATGTGGGTTCAGAATCTGACGTCGCCGGCTGTGGCTGAGTTGCAATTTGTCCTGCCGCCTGAGTTAGTACCATTCGAGGCAGAATCTATGGAGATCCGGCTGGATATGAAGGCTCCGCAGCGCAACGTTTCGTTCAGTATTGTCACGGACGAAGGTGAAGTGTTGATCAAAGAGTTAAACGAGCCTTCGATTCCTTGGTCGGGTACTGTCACCGACGCGCGTGTTTTGAAAGATGCACGCGACGGGATCTTGAATTTCAAGTTATCGGTAAGCGAAAGAACGGATCTCCAACCGGGCCAGTCCTCCACTACAGTGGTGCAATGGCAGGTAGAAAAGTTGGAAGCCAGTTTCAGCGGATCGGTGGCAAGTCCTTAGATGGCATGCCGCTCCGGTTCGTATGATTTGACCCTAGCAATGATAAACCTATGACGAACTCTGAAGAGATTGTTGTTCAAACCGAGAATCTCACCAAGCGCTATGGTGATTTTACGGCGCTCGAAGATCTATCCATCCACGTTAAACGCGGTGAGATCCTGGGCTTTATCGGGCCGAACGGCGCGGGCAAGACGACCACAATCAAAGTCTTGGTGGGCCTCTCCAAGCCAACCTCAGGCAAGGCCACGATTGCTGGAGTGGACTGCAGTCAGCAATCCGGAAAGATCAAGCATCTTGTCGGATACATGCCCGATCGTTTTGGTTCCTACGACAATATGCGTGTTCGTGAGTATCTCGATTTCTTCGCCGCCATCTTTGGGATTCACGGGAAGAAGCGCCAGCAGCGTATCGAAGAAGTGCTCGAGATCACGAACTCGGGCTACATGCAGGACAAGTTTGTGGAGAGTCTCAGTCATGGCATGCAGCAGCGTGTCGGAATCGCACGAACGCTTTTGCATGATCCTCAAGTACTGATTCTCGACGAGCCCGCGAATGGGTTGGATCCCAAAGCTCGAATTGAGATGCGAGAAATTTTGCTGCGACTTGCGTCGGAAGGGAAGACCTTGATTGTGACCAGCCACATTCTGCCAGAGTTGGCTCGTATTTGTGATACGGTCGCGATCATCACGGGCGGGAAACTGAAGGCATTTGGCGAACTGGACGAGGTCATGCGACAACTTTGTCCCGTTCGCAGTTACGAAGTGGAGCTGATCGATGCAGAAGCCTTAGAACGAGCGGCCGACTTGATCGGCGAGACCGTCGAACGAGAAAGTGTCACGATTTCTGCTCAAGAATTAGTCTTGCGTTTTCCAACTTCAAACACCGAAGAAGAGCTTTCCGAGGTTCTACAGCGATTGGTCCAAGAAGGAATCGCTGTTTCGCAATTCCGCGAAGTTGCTGGCGATTTGGAAGATGCGTTTCTTTCTGTTGCCGCCAATTCATAGAACTGGAAATCAAAGGCTAGTCTCATGTTTTGGCAAAACCCGCTTTATCGAAGAGAGCTACTGGATCGCTTGCGTTCTTGGAAAACGCTGGCCGCGATCCTGGCAGTCGCCATTGTCAGTAGTGGCCTAGTGCTGTTGCGTTGGCCCTCTGACAATACGATTGACGTAGTAAGCCAAGGTGCGATGCTGGTCTTCCGTCCTTTGGCATTTGCACTCACGCTGGCCGTCATGATGTTGGTGCCTGCCTTTCCCGCGACTTCGCTCGTTTCCGAACGCAAAAAAGGCACGTTGACTTTACTGCTCAATTCGCCGACCACGCCTTGGATGATCTATCTGGGCAAGCTCCTCAGCAATGTCACTCTGTCGCTGGTGCTGATTTCGGTGAGTCTGCCAGCTTTGGCTGCTTGCTTTGCGATGGGGGGCGTCTCGGTCAAAGATCACCTCGCACCGCTTGCAATCGTTCTGGTCGTCATGGCCATTCAGTATTCCGCGATCGGTTTGTGGATTAGCGTGCGTTCTTCATCCACGGATGCAAGTTTGCGTTGGACCTACGCAACGGTACTTGCCATTACCGTTTTCTCACTTGGACCCATTGTTTTCACTGGGGACATCGCAGGGATTTACGCAACGATTGCACGCTGGATGACCGCTTCCTCACCCATGTCGGCCTTGTTTGAGATCACGGGCTATGAAGCTGTAGCCGCGTCCATTGGCATCCGCGCTGGCTGGATCGATTTTTGTATTCTGAGCGTTATCATCACGATCGTTCTGGCCGTCGTGACCGTCCGAAAGTTAGATCCTGTTCTGTTGGATCGTGCTCGGCCGACCGGAAAGGTTGTAGGTGTCACGACCAAGAAAAGCTTCTTGCGTCGCATCGCCTACTTGGTGGACCCAAACCAACGCAAGTCGGGAATTCCGCGTTGGCTCAACCCGATCATGGTGAAAGAGTTTCGAACGCGCAAGTTCGGGCGGCTGCATTGGCTGATTCGACTGGTTGCTATTTGTGCCATTGTCTCACTGCTGCTGACCGTGATGGCGGCCATTGGGACAACCGGTTGGGGCGTCGACCGCATTGCAGGTCCACTGGTACTAATGCAAGTCGCTTTGATGCTGTTGGTCGGTCCGAGCCTGGGAGCCAACTTGATCGCCTCGGAAGTCGAATCAGGCGGTTGGCAAATTCTTCGTTCGACTCCCATCTCACCGATTCGTGTGGTGACTGGAAAGATCATGAGTGTCGTGTGGACGATGCTCTTGGTGTTATTGGCGACCGTGCCGGGCTATGCGGTCATGAGTTTTATCCAGCCCGCGATGAGCGGCCAAGTTGGCAATGTTTTGATCTCGCTGTTGGTGGCAGTGGCAATGGTCGTTTCGGTTAGTGCCTGCATTAGCGCGTTTGCGAAAACCACTGCGGCCGCAACGGCAACTGCCTACGGGACTTTGCTCACTTTGTTTGCCGGAACGCTGCTCATTTGGCTCGCGCGTGGACGTCCCTTTGGTCCAATCTTTGTGGAAAACGTACTCACCTTGAATCCTGCTGCGGCCGCGCTGAGTGAGATGAACACGCCGGGCTTTGAAGTCTATAACTTGACTCCAACCGCATGGTGGGTCGGCCTTGGGATTTCAGCAGGATGCATGATCGTTTTGGCGTTTCGAATTTGGCGCATGACCAAACCCGATTAAGTGAGAACATGCAGATGAGTCAAATGCTTGGATTGAGCAACTATTTCCGATCACGCAAGGCTATTCAGCGATCCCCACACGCTTGGTTGATCGGTCTGGCTGCGTTGCTGGCTGGATTTTCGTTGGCCGGAAGACTTGAGGCGCAGGTGCAGAGCGGTACGGGCAAAACGCCTCGTCGCGTCTTGCAAAGTCGTTGGGAATTGGAACCCGATTTGGACGTGATCTGGTTAATTCGAACTCCGAAACAGCCGGTTTTGGTTGACATTGCGGCGGTCAAGTCGACTAGCTTGGAAGAGCGTGTTGCCACGATGCAAAAAATTGTGCTAGACGCCGAGTATGGATACAAGAACCAGCCAGATGCCTTGGAGGCGGTGTTGGAGAGCCTTGCAGGAGAAATCAAGAATGATTCAAAACGCTCCGCCAAGCTTGCCACGCTTTCGGCCGCTTTGAAACTGGCGACTAATCTGGCTGAAGCAGAGCGTGTTTGGGCAGTCGCCGAAGGGGATCCGATTGCAAAGCAGGCTGAGAAATCCATGAAGGCATGGAAGAGCAAACTTCCGCTGCAGCGTTGGCGCGATCGACTGCAGGATTCACCTGGGATTTACGATGTCAATGGTGTGATGTTGGCCATCGATGGTATCGGCGCTGCCGGAGATGCGACGGATCGTGATCTTTTGGTCGAAGAGCTTTTCGATAGCAACAGTTCAACGCCAGTTCAGTTAAACAGTGCCAAGGCACTTGGAGCCTTAGTTGCTGAAGGGCAGGAAGAGTTAGCGAAATCCATTCGTGCGGATGAGTCGGTGCCAGATTGGTTTCGCGATCTGCTAGCAGCGGAAATCTTGCAGAAACATCGAACGCCTGAAACGATTGAAATTTGCCAATCGATTCTCGCAGGAGAATGTGCTCCCGCCCGACATCTCGCACTCAAGACAATCGCGCGAACGGATCTAGAGTTGGGAATGCAGCTTGCCGCGAAGTTGATCCAGGATGAAGAGAGCTCGATACGCCTCGCTAGCGTCAAAATTCTGCAGCAGTCGGACGAAGTTCGAGACTTGAATCTACAGGCTCAAGCTCTAACCGATCCCAACTCGAACATTCGTACTCGCGTGCGTCAGAACTTGCAGGCGAAAAGTAAGAATCCGGAATTGTCGTCCGCAATCAACGACATCATCGGCTCCCAATTACGCTCCGAGCGTTGGGAGGGAATTGAGCAAGCAATTCAGCTGTCCATTTACCTCAGGCAGCACGAGCGAGTTCCAGTGCTCACCGGACTGCTAACCCATCCACGCGCCGAAGTAAAACTGTGGGCCGCATGGGCCATGCAGCAATTGAAGCAAACGCCAGAGTCCTTGGACGCCATCCACCGGCAATGCCAAACGATGACCCAGCGGATTGCAGCCGAAGAATTCTTGACCAAGGATGAAGTCTTGGCGACCGCTTTTCTATTCGAGGCACTTGGCAGCAATCGCTACATGCCGGCTAGTGAAATGTTGATGCTGTACGTGCCCAAGCAGGATCAACTAATGCGGGCGACAACGCGATGCAGCGCAATTTTTGCACTTGGCCTAATTTGGGAACAAGAAAAGAATCCGAAGCTTGCGAAATCTCTGGTTCAGCGCATGCTCGACGACGGCGACAATCCCGATGAAGACACGGTGCGCTACGCCTCGGCGACAAGTGTCGGTCGAGTTGGATCGGCCAAATTGATTCCGCAATTCCAGCGCTTGATCGATGAGGCTCCGCCAAATCAGATCAGCATTGCATCCGCCTGGGCCGCAGAGCAGCTGCAATCCGCCGAGAAATGAATTCTATTCGCAGGCAGGGCAAATCAAAGTTTCAAATGGGCTGCTGCATTTCATCAGCCGATTGGCGCTAGCCACGGTTGTTAGCTGGAAACCCCGGATAGCGTCGTGCGGCTGGAAGCGTGGATGGCGGGCGATAGCTTTGCCGAGATTGCAAGCCTGATTCTTGGTGAATCCGTCGAAGATTTCTGCATTGATTTACATCGGAAAATCCCTGTCCGCGTTTTGATACTTCCACGGACGTATAGCAATGAATTGCGGCTTGAATTGTGTCACAAGGGATTCCGTTCCGAGAGCCATAGTCCCAAGGGTCATCGCCCTTGGCGATCACGCGGGCGATTCGTGTGAGCGTCTTCTGAAAATCGGGCTCCATGATTCTCTTCTCCGCCAACATCGCGGCTCGCTGTAGAAGATAACCGAAAAGCAATGCCATTCCCACGAGGATGCTGGTGGCGATTGCGTTCAACGTAGCGACTTCAATCTCTGCATCCCAGAAATTGATCACCGCTTTGATGACCGGGAGACCCATCAGAAATGCAGCAAAGTTCAAAGCAAACCAAAATGGCCATCGATAGCGACGAAGAACCATTAGCGTTATAACCACGTGGGCAATGCCGCCTACTACAAACAAAACGCTCATCACGACTGTTATAGCGATCCACATTGAGCCCATTTCAGTATTCCCCTTAGTTTCGCAAACGTAGCCAAAGACCTGACCCTTTTAGGTTTGGTTGACAGGTCTCCCCCTCTTAATGTGGTAATCGCGACCAGCCGCCACTCTTAACGACGACGCCATTACATAGTTCGATACCAACTATGCTGAACTTCTTTAAACTGTCGCAATGTTGACGAATCAAGTATCTGAAGGTTAGTGGAATGTAATCGGGCAGATCTCTTGAAGTTTTCAACTTCGTTACCGCGTCATACCATTTTGATTCGGCCAATATCCCATCTATATGCACTTTGCTTTACGCTCAAGAAGCTAGAAAATTGGCCGCCAGAAACCTGGGACGACTTCCTTCGTTTTTAGGTCAGCAGACCATCAAATGCAGGACGGACCGTCGAACGAAACTGTCACAGGCTCGTCATCACACCAAGCCGTTCAAATTCGGCATCCGCCAACGAAATCTGCCACCTGAATACATATCCCTTGTAACGGACTCAAACAGTCTCACTTCCAGCTGACACAAATGATTGATACATCATTCGTTGACTTGCAGCAAACTACGAGCACTAGAAGTGAAATCTCGCGCAGAATAACTTGCGTAAGGGGGCTGCACTGCCGTTTGACTATGTCGCTATTCGAATCGTTGCCATAGCACAACTACCCTGATCTGACGATCTGACTCGCCGAAGGGCACATTGCTTCAGCAAATTGCAGGACTCGTCCCAGGTTCTTTTCCGATTCGTTAGCAAGTCAGTGGGGCTGAAGCGATACTTTCGCTTTCGCGAAACAAGGGTTGCCAGAATCTACGGGACAATACGCACATCCTGCCTCTCTTCATGCTTTTATCATGTCTTACAGTTTGCAAAAAAGATTCTGCGTGAGCGAGAAAGTAGGTCCTCAAAATTTGTTCGCAGCAACTCTTGTGCTTCCTACAAATTAACCGCCGAGCGCAATTGCCCTCGCGAAACGAGTTAGATCGATGGTTCGCCGTAGGGAGCTTGCGAAACAATCGAATCAAATAGTCGCACAGAAGTGCCCTGAATACAGTTTTCTTGCGGATGTGTTTTTTCGTACTCATGTCTGCCTCGACACCAATGAATTGGCGGAAATATCGCCGGTTGCAAGAGTCGTGATGAAAACGATGGCTTGAGAACATGTGCCACTTTTCCAAATTTCTTGTATCCCTGAACGATTTAGACGCTTCTTTCAAGGTAAGTGGGATCCCTCTTCGTTAATACGACGACGTCATAGAAATTTGTGCCAACAAACCGAGGGAAATCAAGATTTTGTCGAATCACACGATTTCTTTTAGATTGTGGTATCGTCGCTTGCTCAAGAAACGTCTTTTTAAGCGAGTAGAGCCACTTAAGACTGCAACAAACTCCCTCCAGGGATGCCGAGTTCAGATGTCAGATGACCAACTCTCCAGACTCCATGAGGAGCTAGTTGACCTACGAGGTGAACTAGATCGGCTTCGCCGATTGGGCGATAGGTCAAAACAGCGGAAGTGTGCGAGTCGAGCTGCCCGAGTCGAACGGGAAATTGCAACGATTTCCTTTGAACTTAGAGCAGTTGCTGTCTCAAACGGTTCTTCGGAAGGGGAGATCGACCATTTGTACGAGGAATCAATGAGCTATTTGCTTGCGTCAGCAACGCATTACATTGAGTCCGAGCGTCTAGCAACTGCATCTAAGTTGTTTGAAATGGCATCAAAGTGGGCTGCAAACCAGCAAGATTCTGAAGACGCAAGATACGGGCATGTTATGACGTGCGTTCTCATGTGCCAGCGTCACGAGCAACGATTTGATATCGCATTTGAGAAGTTGATTGAATGGCACAAAGGAATGGTTGCGGCCGTTTGTGCCTCAATTGTCGGTGATGGACTCTGCGAAGATGTCGCTAAGGATGTTTTCTCAAAAGCGGGGCTCCAAATCTCCAAATGCGAGCGCCCCAGAACTTTTCCAAAATGGCTGAAGTCGATTGCGGTTAGGGAATCGATTACCGTCACGAGAAAAACGAATTTGGCCACAGCGCCCCTAGAAAACGGAGTCAGTCCTACATATCTCGACGATCCCTCGGACAGGCACTCCCTTGAAGAGCTGCACTCAATCGTGCGAAAAGCAGGTGTAAAGGAGGAGGCATGGGATCTAGTTGTGTTTTGGCTGATGGGCCTGACCCACAAACAGATCGGGGACAAGCTAGGTATAAAAGAAGGAGCAGCCAAAAAACGATGGAACACGCTAAAGAAGAAACTAAAAAATGACCCCGACTTTGAGCGAATGTTGCGAGAGTTGTGTTCAGACTCACTTCACTATGCCACTTGGGCGAAGATTCAATGAACGCTAAAAACAAAGCCAACGACTTGGTCGCATCAAATTGCGGTCGTGACTTGTTTGGTAGTGGTATGCCGCAAGAAAAATTTGAGCGGTGGCTTCGTGCAATAGAGAGGCGTGTAGTGGCGCAGAGTGACACGAGTCGCGAATCAGAAGACCCGGTCCTGGACGATTGTGTTGCTGCCCTGGAGAAACGCCTTGAACCGCGAATGGGCCAATTTGCGATTCCCAAGGAGGGTATTCCCCGCGCTCAGTTGGAGGTGATGTTCTGGCTTGATCAATATCAAGAGTCTGTTGCTGAGGAATTCAATAGAGAATACCCAGACTTCCAAGATAGGGTTATTGAGGAGATCAATCGAATCAAGAGTCAAAGTGAGAATCTTGATCGAAAGATGGGTTCCAGCGAATTTGCTAGTGCGTTAGTCCGTCGATTAATGGAACGCATTCTGAATCGCGTAATGACAGGTTCAGCTCGTTCAAATCAGATGCTTGATCCTGCGGCTAAAGCAATTGGCGCAGTCAATAGTTTTGCTGAAAATTTTTCCCGGCTCATGGAGAACGTTATTGATGCTCAACACGTTGATCGGGCTCAGGCTAACCTTGTGAACCAATGCCGTGCTGACCTTGCAAGGGTGGAAGATGCTGTTATTGCGATTCTAGGAGAGGTAGAAGATGTTCATCCAATTCCAGAAGATGTTGCACGTTTAACCATAGCCGAAGCGATTAGTACGTTCGCAAGTGTTAGCGAGACGACGGCTATGGAAAATGAATCGGCGAGAATCGAATCTGTGGCTGGGCTTCTGTCGAATCTTCGCTCCTACAAGTCAGTGGGGGATACACGACGTGAGGCAAGCGGTGATTGTTCCTCAATCAGTGGTTTCGAGGGTGATGCGGTATGAAAACAATAGTGTCCTATTCGTATTCGGGCGGCCCAAATCGCTCACTGGTTACTGCGAACCTGGCGGTAGTTCTTGCTCGTTTGGGTTACAGCGTTGTTGTCGCTGACTTGGACCTAGCTTCTCCATGTTTGCATGAGAAATTTGGAGAGCTTGATCGGAGTATTCTTGAGAGAAAGGGAATGCTTGATTATCTCGGTGGATATTTCAAGTCATATGAAAAGGAGGGGCGATTTGACTTTGGGTCCATTCGAGACTGCATTGCAAAATTGCCTTCGCCAGCAACAACCAATCTTTCGATGCGATGCGGTGATATCCGGTTGATTTCCCCAGGCAACAACTTTTCCGAAATGTATCAGCGCGCACTGGCGGAGGGTCCATGGCAGCAATTGCTCCAAAGCAATAGTATTGGTGAGAAACCTTCAGATAAATACGGTTGTGCGAGCAAATTCTTCAGCGAATTTCGAGCTGCTATCGCCGGCCTAGAACACAGGCCAGATTATCTTTTGATCGATCTTCCAATTGGACTTACTGAGTTGACTTTAGTGTCAATTCAGGCTCTTGCCGACACTGTCATTTGCCTCTTTGACCATAACGAAGAAAGTACAGACTGTATTAATAATGTGCTTAGGAGTGTGAGGTCGTTGCCAAGTGAGGTAGTAACA
>JBCCEO010000012.1:0-27022 GCA_039030255.1 Planctomycetota bacterium
CGTAATTGGCATGGACGAAGAAATGATTGTCGGTTTCAAAGAAGTCCACCATCGCCGCATAGAATGCAATATGGGCTTCCGAAAATATGTTGAGGTCCCCCATGAAGCCATAGGAATCGAGGGTCGAAACTCCACCGAACTGCAGCCAACGTTCATGTGGTTTTCGATCCTGAACCACATCCAGCATCATCTCTTCGTGATTGCCCTTGAGCGCAACAAATTTGCAATGATTTCCTAGTTCGATCAAGCGATCGACGACGCCTTTGGAATCTGGGCCGCGATCAACATAATCCCCCAAAGTAACGATCAAATCTTCTGCACTGGGCTGAATCAAGTCGAGAAGCACATTCAAAGGATGAGCGCATCCGTGAATATCCCCGATTGCTATCAGTCGTTGGCTCATAGGCTAATGTAGAATAAAGAGTAAACAATCTAGACTATTGTGGCTTCGCCCTTTACTTCGGGCAACGCCATTGGCTTTGCTTTTAGCTTTAAGGAACTCGTGTGTCAAAGTTGGATTTTCCTACGGCCTTCATGGCTAGCGGATTGATCAACGATCAAAAGATGGATTATGCGCTACGCGTATGCCGTCATCGCTTGACCCAACAGGGACACAACCCAGCATTTGCTGTACCGCAAGAACTCCTGGCAGAGGTGCTGGTGGAACAGGAAGTCTTGACGAAATACCAAGCGGACCAGATTCTGGCTGGTCGTACCAAGTTTGACTTAGGACTTTACACCATCACCGATTGGATTGGGCAAGGTGGAATGGGGCAAGTCTTCAAGGGCGTTCATCAAGTAATGGGGCGTGAGTGCGCGGTAAAAGTGCTCCCTTCTGCACGAGCTACACAGGAAGCCAGAGATAGCTTTGGGCGAGAAATCCGAATGCAGGCCAAGTTGGATTGCGCTTTCCTGGTCCGTGCCTTCGACGCTGGCCAGGATGGAAGTGTTCACTACTTGGTAACCGAGTATGTGCCAGGTATGGATCTGCGCCGCTTGGTCAAATCGCAGGGAGCTTTGCCCATTCAACAAGCCGCGAAGATCATTATGCAGGCTGCCCTTGGGTTGGAATATGCTCATGGTGAGGGTTTGGTGCATCGCGACGTAAAGCCGGGCAATATCCTCGTGACGCCCGATGGCGATGCCAAAGTATCCGACGTTGGCTTGGCCGGTTTTACCAAAGAGTTCTTTCTAGATCCGCGGGCTGGCAAGATTGTTGGTACTCCAGACTACTTGTCGCCAGAGCAAATACGTTCACCACTTGATATTGAGCCAGCTTCCGATATTTATTCACTAGGTTGTACGCTCTACTATGCGGTTTGCGGAAAAGTTCCTTTTCCAGGTGGCGACACGGAGTCCAAATTAAAACGGCATTTGGAGGAATTTCCTCTTCATCCGCGAAATTTTGCACCTGAGATAACGGAAGATTTTGTAGATATCATTGTCGACATGATGGAAAAGAATATTTCGAGACGGATAACAAATGCTGCTGAGGTAGCCGCGCGCCTGGAGCCTTGGGCCAGCGATGCCATGGTTGCTCCTTCCATTAGCATGACCAAGACCCCCTGGCTGGCTCCACCGCCACCTTCACACGTCGAGCAACCGAAACTGGATGAAGACTCATCGTCGGTTGGAAGCTCGTTCATTGACGGACAGGGCAGCACCAAACAGCATTCTACGGGAGCAACCCACGCAGAGCCTCCACCACGGCAAAATGTTGAAGCAAGCGCGATCCAAGCTCCACCACACCCACATGATGCCCTTGTGCAAGACAGTTTAACTGGCGAAGCCGAAGACGCGCTCGCGAACGATCGTGGGCTCAGCAGACCAATGCTTGTTGCTTTAACGATTGCTGTCGCTGTTCCCCCTGCCCTGCTTTTGGGCGCTATCATCGGTTTTCTTGTTGCTCATTAGCCAGCGATTGGGGCCATCCTTGCTGAACGAGTTTCACCTTCAAATCCGCTGTTCTTCGGGGCAAACTGTAGATTCGGTAGATCGTGGTGTTTTTCAACATTCCTTTGAAGAAATTCGTGAAGCACTGTTAGCAGTGCCAAACCTTTATTTTGAAGAGGATGGATCCTTTTTTTGGAGGAACCAGGAGAAGGGATTTCAGGTTTGGGGAATGCTCTACGATCGTATTGTGGACAATGTCAATGGCCAACAGCCCGCGTCTCGTCTTGAGTATTGCGAGCTACAAGGTAAGCTTTCGCGCGTGGAATGGCAGAGCATAATTGATTGCCTCGGCGAACCTATCGCAAGGCTACTCGCCGTCGAGCTTCCGCAAATGAAGGTATCTGCGTTGGAAGATTTCCTGACACGATTGGACTGTGTTTAAAACAAATGAGTGGATTTGAACTTTCAGGCGGCCCAACGAATTCCAAGGCAAGTGGCGGAGCAAGACAGGAAGTCATTGGGCACAACCAACAAGCCTGGAATCGAATGGCAACCTCTGGTCACGTTTTGGCACAGCCTGCCCTCGATGACGAACTAGCCGATCCTATGAAGATCGTAAATGGCTCGGGTTGGCTAGGTGGAAACATCAAAGGCTGGAACGTGCTCTGTCTCGCTGCAGGTGGAGGAAGGCATGGTCCACTCTATGCTGAAGCTGGCGCAAACGTGACGGTGCTCGACATAAGCCCTGCTATGTTGGAACTGGATCGCGAAGTTGCCAATCAACGCAAACTAAACTTGCGCACCTTGGAGGGATCGATGGATGATCTGCAAGCGCTGCGCGAAGAAGAATTTGATCTCGTAATTCATCCAGTTAGCTCCTGCTACTTGCCGAGTCTCGATTCACTATTCGTTGGAGTGGCTCGGATTACAAGGCCCGGCGGGCTTTATATTAGTCAACACAAGCAGCCAGCCAACTTGCAGGTTTCGCTTGATACTCATACTGGGCATTACGTCGTAGAGCATCCCTACTACGACGATTCGCCAGTGCCACCAGCACGCAAGCCAAGCAAACTTCGCGAGCCTGACACAAAGGAGTTCGTGCATCGTTGGGAAACTATTCTTGGCGGCATTTGTCGGAGTGGATTCGTGATAGAAGATGTGACCGAACCGATGCACGCCAAGCAGAATCAGCCGAATGGAAGCTTCCATCACCGCTGCAGTTATATCGCCCCGTATGTGCGAATCAAAGCGCGACGTGTTGGACAGAAGAGCCTCTTGTTTTGATGGGCCAACTTTGGCTGGGGAAAACTAGAACGCTAACTCTAGGCCCACGGGTTTTCCCAGTCGCCCCAGCGTTGCAAATACTGCTGATAGGCCGGGTGTTTCTGACTCTCGCGTTCCAAGGTCGCCTTGATCGTAGATACACATTTTTGTTCTTGATCCAGGGTGAGTTTGCCCATTAGCAACATCGTGCGTAAAAAAACGAAGTACGTATCTAGCACGTCGCAGCGACAGTATTCGTTGATTTCCGAGAGCTGACCCTTTTGAAATAGTTCATAAACCATGTCGCCTTGGATATCCATCTTGCCGGGTTTTCCGAGCAAGGTGGCGGCAAGGTTAAGACCTCCGCGAAGCCAAGTTGTGCCAAAGTTGGTAAGCACTTCTTGGAGGTCCATATGGGATTCCAAGTTGTATCGGTTGCGCTTTTGCTCAAAGCTGCGGTCTGACATGTTGAACCACTTTGGTACTGGCACACCATATCGATAGGCCGAGTGTTCCATGAGTGGCAAGTCAAAAGTGCGGCCGTTGAAGGTAACCCAGGTGGGCTGCTCATACATGGCCCAGCCAGACCAAAAATGCTGCGTGATGATGTGCGGGCGATGCTCAGGGACATCCAACGAGACGATTTCCTGGAGCTCAAAGTCGGCTCTGATTTTCGCGACGACTACAGCAACTGGAATATGAAACGTATAAGGAATGAAATCTCGTCCGGACTTTACCAATAATTCCTGACGGAACTTTGCGATTGCTTCCGTTGGAGAAAGGCTACTTGAGCCATATTGAGTCTTGGCAATTAACTCGCCATCAGGCACACTCTCTACGTCAAAGAGCAAATACCGAACGTCTTGGCTCACAAGAGAAGTCCCATTGGTCTTAGCAACAACTAAATTTGGATTGAGCAAAATTAGGACGATGAATATGGCCGGTTGCCTACCACGTGTTTTCCACTGATGGTCGAAGAGTCCCGTCCATTTGCTCGCGGCATTATAGACGAATATCGATCCACTAGAATGCGTTCGGGTGACAATCAAACTACCGAATGGCACCAATCAATTTCGGATGAGGCTTAAGAAAGCAGAAGAGTACTGATATGGAAATACCAACGCCTGTGAACTGCCAGCGCTTGCTGGATAGGTTTTTGCACTACGTCAGAATCGGGACGGCAGCCGACCCGAATTGTGAGTCGTATCCGAGTAGTCCAGGTCAGCTAGCCCTTGGGCAACTTCTGACCGAAGAGCTAGAGGCGATGGGAGCAGAGGACGTAGAACAGGATCAGCACGGACTCGTTTGGGCGACGATCCCGGCGTCGATTCCGGAAGCGACGCCTACCATTCTCTTCAACGCCCACGTTGATACTTCTCCAGAGGCTCCTGGTGACAACGTCAATCCGCAAGTGATTGAGTGTTATGAGGGAGGAGATATCGAATTGGAAAAAGAGGGACGTGTTATTTGCGTCAAAGATTGTCCAGCGCTAGAGAAGATGCAAGGACATTGTCTAGTAACTACTGACGGCAGCACTCTGCTGGGAGGTGATGATAAAGCTGGAGTGGCTTCCATCATGGAACTCGCCAACTACTTGATCGAAAACCCGACCGTGCCGCATGGTCCAGTTCGCATTCTGTTCACTTGCGATGAGGAAATCGGACTAGGAGCCAAGCACATGGATCTCGGAAAAGCCGGAGCACATGCTGGATATACGCTCGATGGAGCTGGTAATGGAGAAGTCGAGGCCGAGAACTTCTCAGCTGATCAAGTCGTCGTTCGCGCGATCGGATACAACATCCATCCTGCAATTGCCAAAAACAAGATGAAGAACGCTCTCCGCGCTCTTTCTGCCTTCGTTGCTTCGCTGCCGACGGATAGTCTCTCGCCGGAAACTACCGATGGTAAGCAAGGCTTCGTTCACCCCTACGATTTAGTCGGAGGTGTTGGTGAGGCCCATTGTAAAATCTTGTTGCGGGATTTCGATACGAACCAACTGGACAAATACGAGGCCTTGATACGGGAAGTTGCAAACGAGACGCAGGCCCAGCACCCAGGAGTCGAGTTTGAAGTAGAACGGTCTCGACAGTATCGGAATATGGCCGACTTTATCGAGAATTCACCCGAGGTTGTTGCATTGGCTCAGCAAGCTTTTGAAGCCGTAGGACGCCCCTGTGAACTAGGGGCAATTCGTGGGGGAACCGACGGAGCTCAATTCAGCGAAATGGGACTCCCGACCCCGAATCTATCAGTGGGACAGCATAACATCCATAGCGTTCTGGAGTTCGCATCTATAACCGAAATGACTTGGGCCATTGAGCATTGCATTGCAATGCTAGGGCTTTGGCAAGCACACGCAAGTAGCTAAAAGCCACGTTCAAGTCTCAGCGCGAATCATGCGTCTACTCTGGTACCAAGTTTCCTGGAAACAACTGCTTGCGCGAATCGGGCGCGAGCTTTCCGGCGTATTCGCTGACTTCAAAAAGTTCGACTTTAGGTGGATCACCGCTCAGCGCTAATGTAGACAGCTCTCGACGAAAAAACGCAAGACGCTGCTGATGCAACTCTATAAAACGGCCCGATAGCCAGCGGTGACGCTCTTCGGGACTTTCCGGGACCTCATGCAACAGCCCGTCGTGGTGGGCCAGCCAGTCAAAGAACTGGGATTCGTGGCAAGCGGCCATCGAGATCGCTTTGTCGAACTCCGGTCCTATGTCGATAGCTATGTCGACTCGAAGTCGATTAGGCCGAGAAAACATGTCGCACATGTAGGCCACGACCGGATCTTGCCCTAGCGCAGGGGTGGCGCGGCAAACGTTCGGAACAGTTACCAAATAGGAGGCGTCCTGGACGGCCGTCCCGACCGCACGATGGTCAGGGTGATAATCGTTCGTGCGATGGGTTAGAACAAGGTCTGGCCCGAACTGGCGAATCTCCGCGATAATCGCTTCCCGAACTTGGGTGTTCGGCTCCAGATAACCGTCCCGAAAGTCCCAAGTCACGTATTCGGCGCCAATTCGTTCTCCAGCTGCTTTCGCTTCAACCCGCCGGATTTTTTTGAGCTTCTCGGGCGCAATCGATTGATGTCCACTGCTGCCATCCGTCACCGAGACAATACGCACTGTCGCGCCGAGTTGGCACTGGCGGACAAGTAGACCGCCGGCGTAAACTTCGGCGTCGTCTGGGTGGGCTCCCAGTACAAGTATCTTGACCATAAAATGTTCTTAGAATTTCGATTCGCGGGATTGGTGTTAGGCCCAAAAGCCCTTTGCTACCCCGTTTTGCCTTCCTCATAAACGACGACCAGTAACACGTCCGAGGCGTTAAAGGTCCCCATCGGAGTGCCAGTTTGGGATTGGGGCGCAATGTTGCCTGTGACGGATACAAGCTGCGCACCCGTTTGCTCTAGCCAACTGTTGACCTCGTCTTCCAGCGGGATCAACTCGCTTTCAATGCCCTTAAAAATCTTGATTTTGCGCACAATTTTGCCTCGTCGGTAGAAGAGTATTTACTCAGTCAAGCGAAGAATCGCTCTTGCGATGCTTGATCTTTAGTCCAGTGAAATCGTAGGATTTGAGTTGTTGGGAAAGTGTGCCAACTTCTTGCAACATCATACCGAAGTCCACTTGCTTTGCGGAGCGAACTCCCGGTTCTGCTTCAAAGTTTATCTTTGGAGCCTTGACAGGTTTTGCCAAGGCACGAAATAAGGTCTGTTTGTCAACTCGATGCGCTGCCTTGGGTAAAATCCCGGTGACGGCGACTCGATTGATTCGGCAACTTCTTTATTGGGCTCTTCCCGAATGTGACTTTGTGCTTCTAATTCGACCTCGGGAAGTGGTGACTCAATTTTCTGGAAGGTCGACTCGTTTCTGATGTCGTTTTGTGTTGGTTGCGAGCTAGCATGTACTGCAAAGCGACGAAAGAAATACTTTGCAATTTCTGGGCGAGCAACGGTGAGAATTGCAATAAGTGCAATTCCCTCCAGGAGGATCGTGGAAATAAGAGTCGGCTTTGTTCTGCGTGTCTTTGGCATCGGCTTTCCTCCTTGTGTTCGTCGTTCATTCCTAGATGGCCAATATGCAAAACTAGTGCCAATGCATGGGGATTACGGCAGCGATACCATCAAGCGCTCTAAACCACCGAAGGAAAAGGGTTTAGACTTTAGCTAGCAGCTTCGCGAGCCAGCGTCGCGAGTCATTTTTTCAATGTGAATTCAACTTTTACAATCTCTCTGACGCAGCAATTAATGGATTCCAATTCTGAAATTCCGCAGGATCTTCGTGACTCAATTGCAACGGATTACTTCGCTTCGTTGCCTTTCACGCCCTACCCTGTTCAAGAGGAAGCACTACTGGCATGGTTCACTAGCCAGCAAGGAGTCTTGGTTTGTGCTCCAACAGGCACAGGCAAAACGTTAATTGCCGAGGCAGCCATCTTCGAGGCCCTACGCGCAGGAAAGCGCGCATATTACACCACGCCTCTCATCGCGCTTACCGATCAAAAGCTCCTAGAAATTCGCGAGTCGGCAGTCCGCTGGGGTTTTCAAGAATCGGATGTAGGATTGGTCACTGGCAATCGAAAAGTCAATGGAGATGCTCCGATTTTAGTCGTTGTGGCTGAAATTTTGCTCAATCGCCTGCTTCAACCTGAGGACTTTGATTTCTCAGATGTTTCCGCAGTTGTGATGGATGAATTTCACAGCTTCAATGACCCAGAACGAGGAATCGTATGGGAATTATCGCTCGCGATGCTTCCGCCACATGTCCGTACTCTATTACTCAGCGCAACAGTTGGAAATAGCTACGAGTTTACGAGTTGGTTGGGGCGCAGCTGCAATCGCAAACTTCAATTGGTCGAAGGTCACGAACGTAAGGTACCACTCAGTCACCAGTGGATTGATGACTACACCTTAGATGAGTGGATCGAGAAAATGGTGGAAGGTGACGAGGAGACGCGTCGAACGCCCGCGCTGATCTTTTGCTTCAACCGTGATGAGTGCTGGAATGTTGGCGAGCTTTTGAAGGGCAAGCGTGTCGTCGACTCGGATCAGAAAGCCAGCTTGACCAAGGAATTGGAAGACTACGACTGGTCAGAAGGAGTTGGCCCCAAGCTCAAGCAACTTCTGCAACGTGGCGTTGGGGTGCATCATGCGGGAATATTGCCCAAGTATCGTCGCGTGGTTGAGGAACTGTTTCAGAAAAAGCTACTCAGCGTTTGCGTATGCACCGAAACTCTGTCTGCCGGTATCAATCTTCCCGCGCGAAGCGTCGTATTACCAACTATTCTCAAAGGGCCAAAAAACAAACGCAAAGTCATTGAGACCGCCAGCGCGCAGCAAATCTTTGGAAGGGCGGGCAGACCGCAATTCGACAAGGAAGGTTACGTCTACGCACTGGCTCATGAAGACGACGTAAAACTGTTGCGCTGGCGTGAGAAGTTCGATCAAATTCCCGAGGATACGAAAGATCCCGGACTGCTGAAGGCGAAAAAAGCGCTTAAGAAAAAGATGCCCAAACGTCGGCAGGGAGAAACCTATTGGACTCAAGAACAATTCGAAAAACTACGTAGTGGGGATGCCGCGAATCTTGTCAGCAAAGGTAATCTCCCCTGGCGGTTACTTGCTTACACGTTGCTGCAGAATCCTAACGTGCAACCAATACGAGAAATGGTTGGTCGACGTCTGCTCGATTCTGGGCAGGTCGAAAAGGCACAAAACCAGCTGAACCAAATGCTAGTCACGCTTTGGACTGCTGGCTACATCGAGCTTGAGCCTCGGCCCCAACCAAAGTCTAGTACGCCCAAGCAGGGGCAGGTTCCGGTACCGGAAAAGCCAAAGGGTTTATTCGATGTGGCCGGCCTAGGAGATCTTGTTCCGCAAGCCTCGGGCGAAAGCGAGAAAGAAAGCAACGAGCAAGAAGAAGCAACTGATCCAGCGACGCGCGGATATGAACTCAAGGATTACAAGCCCGAGTTTGCACATCCGACGGATCGACTCGATCTATTGGTCCGCATCCGAAGCGTGAATCCACTCTACGCTGTTTTTCTAGCTGGGCACCTAGCGATCGCCGATGATACGGAACGATTGCTGGCTTTGGAAAGTGCGCTGGACCTTTCTGGAACCGTTGCGCGTTACGTGCGCCCGCCAAAGCTTGAAGAATTGCCAGCCGGTCCGTTGGCTCAAAATCGCTTGGACCATCAACTTTTGGAGTTCGGGCTCGCAAGCCAGGAGGAATTGGTGGGACGCCAAAAGGAAGAGGACGAAGAGCCCTTTCGTCGTCGCGGTGAAGGAGTTTTTGAGGAGGAGCGAGTTTTCGTGCTAAGCATTGGAGAGAAGCTGCGAAGGCTTTTTAACTTCGATTTTCCTAAAGTTCACGATGTACGCACAACAGCGGTGCATGTTGCTGGCGAAGTTTTAGAATTCGAAGGTGATTTCAATAAGTACATCATCGCAAAGAAACTTCAGAAGCAGGAAGGTATCATTTTTCGTCACCTGCTCCGACTTATTTTGTTGCTCGATGAAATGGCTTCCATTCCCCCTGCAGAATGCCCCGAAGAAGAGTGGGAGGATCGAATCGACGCGCTGATCCAACGGTTAACAGAGTGTTGCCGAACTGTGGATCCAGAAAGTACTGATGAAGCATTGGAGCAAGGGCGCGGAGGCGATGAACTTACCAAGCATCTCAGCGCGCTGCGTGATTAATTCGCTACGTAACTTTTCGCCAGCATGAATTGTTGATTCTAAATCTCGACGTGCGTGACACCTGCGACTTCGTCAAAGTGTCCGATTTTAAGCAACTTTCCGGGCGCTCCAGGCATCTCCGCGACAAACGCCGGATCGCAAACTACCAAAGGCGCTCCAATTGGGATACTCAAGGAGGCAAGATATGACGCGGTAATCGAAAGTGCGACAAACCAGGGCAGAGCGCCTATAGCCGTTTTGAGCAAACGCTTCTTTGCAGCATTCGATAGTTCTTTTTCCGCCGCATATTGCTCGATAACATCTGTGCGTTCCAGTTCGTTGGTCAAGTCGAGCATGTCGTCAAATGTACATCCATCGGTTCGCAGCCGACGGTGAAGCTTTGCAGCTCGCAGGGCGGTCTTTCGGCGTTTGAATTCTAGCTGAGCCTGATATGCGTCTACAGCCTTCTGCCTGCGTTCCAAAGCGGCTTTAAGAACATATCGCGGTAAAGATAGGCTTAGGTCCAGCATTTTTAGCATAGCCCGACGAGGGCGATAGAACATGTAGCCACGTCGGTAATCGGCGAACACCTCATCCTTGATCTTTTCAATCGCAGCCAACACGTCCGCGCGTTCAGTGAAGATCAATTTGTCCTCGACTTCGACACAAAGAGGTTTCAAATAATAGACCCTGACCCCTGGTTCTCGCCCAGGACCATTTAGGAACTCATCCAGCCGAGTCTGAACACACTTTGGCACGTGATCTTCGATTTCGTTGAATCGCTCCTTCTCCAGGACAGAAACGAACAACTTGCCCTTCGGTAGTCGAATGGAAGCTTTGTGGATGTCGATTTCACGAACCTGTGTAAAATTCTCTTGGTGCTCCTCAATGGTCGCTTCCCAGCATTGTTCTTTCGAGGCCAAGCATCCAAATTTAGCCAACATCGATTCGGCGAGCTGGGATGCAGAATCTTTGGGTGGAACCCAAATTTGTTCGCTGGACCAGGAACCAAAGAGCTCAAGTTCTTGCTCAAAGGTGAATGGCTGTTGAGATGGGTCTACCCGCGACGGAGAAACGAGTCGGCCCGGCTGAGTCGTCGGTGCAGTATTTGCTGCACGAGGTAGGTCGATCACGCTTGGCATCTTGGTTCTCCTGGCGGTTTGATGATTTCGTTGGATTGCAAAGGGCTTAGGCAATCCAATAGGTTCGGCTAATTGAAGAACTGGGCGCGCTTGGCGGATTTGGCACCAAATTCAAGGTACTCTAATCTGCCGTATTCCACTTCAAATTTTCGCCCCATTTCGACGGGAAGATGAGCGCCAGCGGGTTTTCTATCTAAGAAAAAGCTGCTGCGAGGATTTTTAAGGACGTCTGGCAGCAAATCGCTCCAGGTTCTCTCGGTAATGGCGTTCACGCGGGTTCAGACGAACGCATTTTTTCATTGCGTTAACGGCTGCATCCACACGTCCACTGCGATAATGGACTTCAGCGAGTGTGTCCAGGTAAGTTGGGGAGCTAGGGGCAAGTGAAACCCCCTTCTGTGCTAGTTTTAATGCTTCTTCAAGCTTACGATCGCACCTTGCGTACATCCACGCCAAGTTGTTGGCCGCCATTGCGTCGTTGGGCCAGCGTTGCAATTGCTTCTGCATGACCGAATCATAGGAATCAAAGAGCCGCTGTGCGAGTTCATTCTGGCCAGCTGCAACGAGTTTGGGGTAGCAAAGTACGACCATTTCGATGTCTTGAGGTTTGGACCGCTCGCCAACTTTCATGTGCCTTTCTGCCGCTTGGAACTCTCCTCGTTCGATACAACCGACTGCACGATGTATTCTTTCGCGAATGATTAGGTATCGCAAGAAGTGGAGTTGCTTGGAAGCGACTTGGAATTCAATCAAGGAGGCTCTGGGGCGAAGAGACTCTAGCAAAGGAATGCGCAAGACTTCGGCACTTTCGGCGTACATCTTTTGTTCTTCGTAGATTTGGCCGAGTTCTCGACAGCTTTGATACACGTCGTAGCTACCAAAATCCGCGTGTTGAACGGCTGTCTTGGCGTACTCTTCCGCGTTTCCAAAGTCGGCTTGATCGAAAAGTTCAGAAGCTACATTGCCATAATGAAAACTGCCTTGACGGATTCGCGTTAGTGCAAGTGGACGCATCCAGCGGGTTCTGGCAAGTTCATCGTGTTTCTCCAATTGCCCAGAAAGCAGCAAGGCATTGCCTTCCTTGACCAGCATGCTGTGGCTATAGGAACTGCTGCTAGCGGAACGGAGGCCCGCCAAGATATCCGCAGCTCGGGCCGCATCGCCACGGTTCATATATATGTCTGCCGCTATATTCCAGTGTTCAGGGGCAACATTTTTTAGCTCGATTTGGGTTAGAGCCAATTCAAGAGCATAATCTTTTAGATTGGAAAGTTGGGCTAGACTGGCCAAGTCTTTAAGCTGTAAGACCAGTCGTGCTGGGTCATTTGCATTGTCACGCAGGATGACTTTCTCAACTTTGCGAAGCCAAGCTTCGATCGAAGATCCGTGTTGTTCAAAGTAGCTATTGTCGCATGCTTGTAAGTGATCCAAAGCTTCAAACAACGGAGGTTCCGGTTCAAGGACTGGAATATTTGCCGCAAGCAGAGATGCACTAACACCGAGCTCTGGAAAGAAGTTCTTAAGAATACTTCGTCTCGTGTTTGCCGATAGCGTTCTGAAATGGGTGCCAATGACTCGTAGGGCCAGTTGTCGTGATTCGTCACGGTTCATCCAGAGCCAGAGTGCACGGTCCCAAAGATGCTGCTTGTTGTCCGCGACCTCGCAAATCGTCTCGAAATATTGTTCGGCTTCGGATTTGTAACCAAGCCCGACCATGATGTTGCACATGTGCGACGCTTGAGCAAAAGCATCGAGCGCTGGATCACGACCGAACTGCATTGCTTGAGCTTGCAGTCTTGTCTTTTGGTTCTTGAGCCATTGTTGAAAATTGCTAAAGTCGCTCTGCAACCCCTGCAATTCGAAAACACTCTCATATTTGCCGTCACTGGCCAGGAAGTCGAATGCTGCATCTTGGTCTGTTTGGCGAAGATACTGACCGACCGCATCGCAGCGACCGGAAGCCATTAGCGCGAGAATTAGTTGATTGCGAGATCCGAAGTCTACTTCTTCAAGCAGTTTTAAGGCATTAGAAATCTCGAGTTCAAAATCACTAGTTTGTTCTTCCCCCTCAGAGCCCAAGAGTGTTTGCCATAGCTCGTCTGCGGCCCGGAAATTTCCAGCGTATTCGAATAGAATGGCTTCCGCCGCTTGTTGAGAAACGCCAAAACTCTCTTGCAAATAGAGTTTTCGCACCTCTTCTTTGGAGAGCGCATTCCACAGACCATATCGCGAATATATTCTCTCTTTAAGTACATCTGATGCAGGCTTTTTCAAAGCAGCTGCTACCTTGCCTTCATAAAGTAACTCAAGGGCTTCTCGATCGGGTGCGATGAACGAATCTCCAAGTTCCAGATTCTGTTGTTTGGATATCCAAATCGCGAGATTAGATCCCTTGTAATTATTTTCTAACGGATTCGTCGCTGCACGAACAATTGGCCATGCAATCGTAGGGTCACCCTGGCGCATCGCTAGACGCCCAATTAGGCTCAAGAAGCTCGTGCCGGCAAATCCCGCTAGTTGTTCTTTAATAGATTCACTACCAAGAAGCACCTGTTCGGCGAGTCGCCAGTGCCGGTTTGAGCAAAGTGTTGATATCTTGGCGGGAGTAGGTTCAATGACAAGTGAGTAGAGTTCAGAAGATGGGCCTAGGCCATCCAGCTTGAGGATTGGCAGCAGGATTTCTGATCCCTGAGCAATCTGCAGGTTTTTTGAACCCAGCCCGGATTCAACTGCGGCAATCGCCTTTGGTCCTGCTTTCCAAAGCTCTAAGAATGCTTCCTTGCGTTTCGCAAACTCTGTATTCCCCAGTTGCTGGACGAGAGAAGTATATAGGTTTGCTTGCTCATCACGTGACGAACTCTGCGATTCTTGGTTTTGTTCAGTAGGTGGGGCACCACGAGCAAGAAGCGGAACGCTTACCAAACAAATCAAACCAAGAGTAAAATCTAAGGAACGCAATTCGGATTCCAGCGTATTGGGATACTTGTTCTCAAACCCGCATTTTAGCGTATTCTTTGGAGACGAGCGAACATCTGATTTGCCCTGCCCTGGCTTCCCCCGCGTCCGTCAACCGTGGACCGTGCAATCAGATTGCGGGTCCAAGTGCATGCCTAAAGCTGCAGACAGTGGGCATCAATTGCTTCACCCAAGAAACCTCAGAATTCCTTTCTCGCAACGTGAATGCAACTAAGCATGAGAATAAAAGCCACAAAGGCCAAGTTGGAAAGAATTGGAGGCCAAATTGAAAGTTCCATCTTGGTTGCGCCAATGCTACCAGATCCAGGAGTCACGCTCTGCGTGTCTTTGCCCGTAAGTAGGTAGAGCATTGCTTCGTCCAAGGCTGCTGGTTTGGGAAGTACAGTGTAAAGTGGCTTGATCGCCCAGTCGTAGATCATGCCGAAAATGGAGGATTCAGGCGTATAGGATTCGAGTACGTTGTCCTGCGAAAAATCGACCAAGTGAACCGAATCAGGTCGGCAGCCAACCCAAGCGGTATTTGTATCGGTCCAATTAATACAGGTGACAAGTTCAGCTAAAGGCAAATCGTATTCGCCAATCTCTTGAGAATCGCAGTCGAGGAACAAGAGCTCACCAGAATGCAAAACAATGGACAGTCGGTTGCTATCAGGTTGCCAACGCATTTGTTTGATTTCGCGTTTCTCATCCCATTCGATTTGGCCAACTGGCTTAAGATCTCTATCAAACAACTCCAGCGGCTGTCCCTCCGTGGCCATGACACAGAAGTTCTTATTCATCCGGATCACCGTTTGAGGATCTTCCGTTGGATCTTCATCCTTTTCTTCTTCTGCTGGAAACGAATGCGACTTTGTAATTGTAAATTTACCTTCGCGGTATTCGAGCAAATCGAGTTTTTCTTTCGAGTGGACGACAATGGCATCACCTTCAGCAGTGACGGAAGGCGATGAATTCTCAGACAGAATAAAGCCGTCCGGCGTGACTTTTTCAAAGCCCGCATTACCGACAAGATTCGTCAGTTTTAGCAAACCGAAAAGAGCTTTTTCGCCCGCTTCGATGGTATCAAGCTTTTCCATATCGAGGCGATAGAATCCACTGCGGCAAATGGCAACGATATCACCATTCATTTCCGCTAAGTTGAAACACTGCGCCGGAATTTCGGGACCTTCGTCATAATTCCAGTGCGGCTTGAACTGTGCTTCGAAGATACTTGTCGGGCGGTCTTGATCTGCAAGCGATTCCTCTTCCTCTAAATCGTCCTCCGGTGCTTCTGCAGGAGATTCGTTTGGTTTCTCTTCGGGTTCTTCGGATTCTTGTTCAGAAGTTGTGGTTTCCGATTTTTCCTGATTCGGCGATGGCTCTACGCCCTCTTCTTTTCCAGCATCCGTTTCAACATCGGTATTCACATCCGAATCGCTTTCGGCTTCATCTTCTTTCTCATTTGCCGGCTCTGATTTAGGTTCCGATCCTTCTTCGTTGTTGAGATCGATGACATTAACGGCTCTCGAACGAGCAAAAACACCCCCGCCGAAGGGATTCTGCATAAAAGATTTCGTGAAAATCTTCTTGCGCTTTTCATCGTAGATCGGACCGAAAGTTCTTTGCTGCGAACCTGGTCCGTTGGAAGCAATCGCAGGCTGCCATACCGAAAAGTCGGAATTCCAAACCTGAAATTCTCCAAGGTTGGTCACCGCAGTGACGTCATCTTCGATCTTGGCAACCTTGTTGATTTGCGGAAAAATCTCGATGAAGGGCCGCATGTTGTTCCGTGCGAAACCGAGGCAAAAACAGCAGAACCAAAACAACATGCAGGCTACAACACAAACAATTGCGTTACCCCAAATCAAACCGATATGTCCAGAAATGCTGTAGAAAATAACAAATACAAACACCAGCAATGGGATGCAATAAAGCAAACCGGGATTCCACATTTCAAAGCGAATCCCCGCTATAAGAAACAGCCCGACCAAGAAGTAGGTTATGTTGACCAGTACAAAGATGGTGCCGCCAAAAAACTTCGATAGATATAGCAGGACGCGTGAAATTGGCTTGCTAAGCAGAAGATGCAGGGAGCCGGATTTAAATGTGTCAGGAATAATAGGACTGGTCACAATGATCGCTATGAAAACGGCAATCACGCCCAAACCAAATTTCACAATGAATTGTAGAATCGTAGGTTCGAGAAACTCGCGTGCTGTTCTTCGAGTGAACGGAAGAGAGGCGAACGAGAAACCGGCATAGCCTATCGAAAGACGTTCGCCAAAATTCTCGGCTAACTCCAGCGGAAAAGCAAGCTGCATCAGTTTTCGGTTGAGTTCCTCGTTGTCCTCTTCGTCGCGTTCCTCCGGCCCCATTTCGATTAGGGGCTGAAGTTTTTTTCGTTTCTTGGCCGTCGGGAAAGCTTCCTCGGTGTATATGTCAGGCGACTTTAACGCTTTGTTGAGCTCCTCTGCAAGCTCGCTGGAACGCACGCGGATGTCATCATCCTTGAGCGATTTTTGCACGCGTTTGACAAATGCCGCGTCCAGTTGCGTAACTACAGCCTGTACCGACTTACTGCCATTGCCTTTGGCTGCTTGGTCGATCTTCTCTACTAGACCAGCACGATTGTTAATGTCGGCCGTGATGAGGGTAAAGCTACGTTCAGTTATGTAGCCGAATGGTGCGAGAATTGCGAGCAGGATCGACCAGCAAATCAGCAGCGCCCACAGGACGCGATTGTTGATTGCTTCCCAAAACGAATCGATGAGAATTCCAATGTACGGTTTCATGGCCGGTCCAAAATGATCTGTGAACGTGGGAGCCTAATTATCTTGGCTCTCATACGATTGAATTGCAGAGAGAAATACTTCCTCGAGAGTCAGACTGGTGCGTTCGAGTTTATGAATACTGATGCCCAATCCTCGTGCATGATCGATTAGTTTGTCTACTTCTTGCTGGTCATCCGCGCTGGAAGAAACCTGGTACAGTCCCGATTCCGGCAAGGGAATGGACTGGAAATTTGATTGTTCCTGCAGCTTCTGCATGGCTTCGACAGAGCCAGAAACTTCCATACGCACTCGGCCTGACTGGCCGGCGAAGAATTGGCTGGTTAATTCCTTGGGGGTTCCAACTCCAAGTAACTTGCCCTTGGCCAAAATGGCCACTCTATCGCAAACGAGTTCTACTTCTTGCAAAATGTGGCTATTGAGGAATACGGTTTTTCCTTCATCGCGAAGGTAGGTGATGAGCTGTCGGATTTCGGAGCGTCCGACAGGATCTAGGCCGTCGGTGGGTTCGTCCATGATTAACAACTCAGGATCATGCAGGAGAGCTTGCGCTAATCCTAGCCTCTGTCGCATGCCCTTACTGTACTTGCGAACATATTCTCTCTCGCGTCCAGAAAGCCCAACAAGATCCAAGAGTTCGGTCGACTTTTCGCGGATCTTTGCATCGGGAACATAGCTCAGGCGGCCATATAATTGCAGAGCACGCGTCGCAGTGTGGTGGGCAGGAAAGTTGAGGTTTTCGGGCAAATAGCCAATCTTCTTGCGGGCTCGCCGAGACCCAGCCGAATCACCAAGTAGCTGGGCTTGCCCACCTGTCTTGCGAACGATCCCAAGCAATATTTTGATTAGCGTGGTTTTGCCAGCACCGTTTGGGCCTAGCAGACCGAATACTTCACCTCGGCGCACCGTGAGATCAATTCCGCGCAAAGCGTGGAACCGTGTTCGGGATATTAGGCCCTCGCGGTATTCCTTCTGTAGGTTTTTGACGTCAATCGCAGGTGAGTCGTTCATGTCAACCATATTGGGTCAGTGAATTCGTATATGCGAAGCACCCCTAGGATAGTTGAATACCCACAATTGGGGAGTGCACCATCATCCCATCCACGGGCGATCGACGAAAGTATGAAGTCTTCTTCGTAAAGAAGCTCATCTGGTTACAGGCAGAATGAGAACCAATTTGGGGCGCTGCACAACCAATGCGGTTATGAGATAGGTGATTGCGGCGGTTTTTAGAAGCGTACTATCGTTCGAAGCAGAACATTCACACAGATCGGCGCACTCAGGAGCTAGTGCATCGCGCTATTTGCTAAGAATCCATGCTGCCAGTGACAGTAGCCAGATCGATGACAGGATGATTACCGAAGCAAGGGTCAAACGCACCCAAACCTTAGTTGACGGAGCTGCCCAAATCTGACTTTCTATTGGACGGACTACCGATTGCAGAAATCGTTGTCGGTGATTTGGCTCACTCATAAGCATCGCACGCGATGGCTCAAGCAGACCATACTGGACCGAAAAATCGAGAGCACCATAAAGGCGATGCCTTCGACCAACGGGATCGACTCCTGAAGCTTCGAAGAACCAAATTTGCCTTCCGTAGTCTGATTCAGCTTCTTCATCGAGATGGACACAACTAATAGCCTCGATACGCGATTCTTCTGGGCAATACTCTTTGCGCAACAAAGCGTTCATCGCTTGGTCATTGACTGTTTGCCAAACTTCTTTGGAAAACTGATAGGAAGTGGTGCCTTGTTTCATTTATGCAGCCCTGCACAAACTGGTGAACCCAAAGTCCGAACGCAAGAATCTTGACGCCGCAATCTACCGTGCATCCGGCCGCCAAACGTCTTTCCATTATAGACGCGAGTCTAGGCAAATGTCATCAGCAACTAAAGGAAATCTGACCATGAGGGCGGCTAAGGGGGGGGAATCTCCCGTCCAGAGTCCTTCTAGATGGTGCATTGTACGCAATAGCCGCCGGTTTCGATTCCAGTTGCCTAGCAGCATCCAGCTTTGCTATTCGACGTCGAATTCCCCCAAAACCAAGGGCCAGGCAAGCCTAAATGCTACTGACGGTCGAACAAACTGGTGCGAATTTCTGTTTCGAATGTAGCCTGTTCCGCAATCGCCTTTTGAAATTGCTCCTGGCTAAGGGAGTAAAGAACCGTCTCTTCCAGAGTGTCGATGCTAGCGTTGCGTGGCTCACCCGTCAGCAATGCCATCTCTCCGAAAAAGTCGCCCTCGCCAAGTTCAGCGATCTTCGATTCTGGGTTTCCGCGGGTAACAGCAACCCGCCCCTTACGAATCAGATAGAATTTGTCGCCAGGATCTCCCTGCTTGATAACGCGCTGGTTAGCAGGAAAAGTCTCGCTCTCAAGGTTGTCCGCCATTTGGGCTAGGCCACGCGGCGTAAGGTGTTTGAATACGTCACAACGCATCAGTATTTGACTGACAATTGCTGCTTCTTGAACAAGCACATCAGAGCGAATGTTTCCATCGACTAGGTTCACGATGCGGTCTGCAACATCTAAGATGCGGTTATCGTGAGTCACAATAATGATTGTGGCTCCTTCCTCTTGTGCCCGTTGTTTCAAAAGTTCGACCACAGTTCGCCCACTTTTTTCATCCAGTGCGGCGGTAGGTTCGTCTGCGAGGACGAGTCTCGGATTGTGGACGAGGCCGCGGGCGATTGCGACGCGCTGCTTCTGGCCGCCGGATAGCTGCTTGGGCTTGTGCCCGGTTCTTTCCCCTAAACCAACTGCTTCGAGCATTTCTTTCGATTGCTGGGTTTGCTTGCTTCGATTGCCCTTGGGGTCTGCCAATTCAAGAGCCATCCTGACATTCTGCGTGGCGGTCAAAGAATCGAAGAGGTTGTGAGCTTGAAATATGAATCCAATTTCGCGTCGAAGCCCCAGTACGTCCGCTGAAGTGGCGTTGTGAAGCGGGCGGTCAAGAACATGAAGCTCGCCTTCCTGGGCGCGGCGCAATGTTCCAATTAAGGTTAGGAGCGTTGTTTTTCCAGAGCCACTAGGGCCTGTCATAATGATGATTTCGCCCGGGTAAATCTGCAGATTGTTGTCGAATAGGACCTGCTTGCGTAAGTCGCCGCTTCCGTAGTAATGCTGCAAATCGATGGCGGCAATTGCGGGTTTCTGACCCTCAGCGATGCGCTGACGCGAAGCTGGGTCATACCGAACTGCAGAGGACGTGATTGTAGAGTCTGCCATCTTGGTTGCTTCTAGGATGCGAATCGTGTTGCGTCGACCCGCACAGGTGATACTTTGGGTACGATCGGAATTTTTTCACCGTTGATGTTACGGACATAGGTAGCTTAGCACCAAACAAGTAGCATTTGCGAATACTCAATTCTAAGTATTAAAGATTCCACGCCCCCAAAGGTATGAGGTCGGCCCTATCCAGCGAGACTCCACCTAGACGCCATTACGAATGAATCCATGAGAATTCGCAATACAACTCAGTACGGCCTTGTCGCCCTTATTCTTCTTTCCGGTTGCTCGGACAAGAAACGGCCGATAGATCTAGGGGAGATACCTGCCAAGGAAAAGGTGATCGCCCAGGGGCAGATTCTACCAAAAGCCGGTATTGTGCGATTGTCGGCAGCTCCTGGGGACATCGTAGAGGAGGTTGACGCGACCGTCGGTGCAGATGTGGACAAAGGGAAAGAACTAGTCGTCATGCGCTCTGCGGCTTTGCGCGTAAAGCAAATCCGTGCTCTAGAAGTGCAAAAGAAAGCAGCCGAACAGGAAGCAAAACAGAAGATTGCTCAGGCGTCCCAACAAGTGAGAATTGCACACGCAAAGTTGGAAAACGTAAAGTCAATGAAAGCCTCCTTGCCACGCAAGGCCGAGTTGCTGGAAATCGCCTCGAAGCAACTTAAAGCAGCAGAAAAAGTTCTCGAAAAGTTGGTCGATATTTCTAAGAGTAAACTCACCAAAGAATTCGTTGGTGGACTAGAGATCGATCGCCAAAAGATGGCTGTTCAAGACGCAGAACTTAAATACCGACAGCAAAAGGAAGTCTATGACCAAGCCAAAGATGACGTGACGTTGGCCATGAAGGCGGCAACCATCGAATTGGAAGTTGCAGAGGAGCTCAAAGCTTCAGCTGAAGCATTTTCGCCCGCAGATGTTCTCGATGCTCAGATTGCAACTCTAAGGCAGGAAATGATAGCCGCCAAGATCTTGGCACCTTTCCAAGGCAGGATTCTGTCCGTCAATGCTCGTCCAGGCGAAGCCGGCGTTCCTCAGATTCCACTCATTGAAATGGCGGATCTCTCCACGATGGTCGTCGAAGTTGAGATCAACGATCGTGATGCAGCGCGTGTTAAGAAGGGCCAGAAGGCGGAAGTGAAAAGTAGAGCGTTTGAAGGCAGACTGCCGGGTAAAGTCGCGCACGTTTACGCGATGGTCGGCAAGCCACAGCTCAAGCCACTAGATCCGCTGGCAAGGAAGGATTACCGAGCCAAAATTGCCGTAATAGAGCTAGATAGTCCCTCCAAGGCAAGGGATTGGTTACAGCTTCAGGTGGAAGTAACCATAGTCGTTGCTGAAGAATCTGGCCAAAGTACGAAGGCAAGCGGCGAAAACTCGGGCAAAGCGAATAAAGGGTCCGTTGAGAAGAACGGTAAGAAAGCGAAAGCCAGCGACAAGTCTGATAAAAAGGCAGCAGGCGAAACATCTGATGTTTCGTCCGAGTTAGGCTCAGCCGAATCTGAATCCAAGAAGCAATCGTAAACGATTGCCGTTTCTTACACTTTGATTGTCGCAGCCAATGAAAACCCCAATTGCCATATACAACCTCTGGCATCAGGGAACCAAGACCCTGGTTTCCATTGGCGGCGTTGCATTTGCATTGCTGCTGGTTTTCATGCAGTTGGGTTTTATGGGGGCAGTCTCGCATACGGCCACCAACGTTCTTAAGAAACTTGATTGCGATATCGTACTGCAAGCTTCTGACTACTTGCACTTGTATGAATCAAGTAGTTTTGACCGAAAGTGGCTGCGTGTTGCCGCGAATACAGACGGAGTGGACAGCGCAACGCCTTTCTGGATTATTATTCAAAACTGGCGGAAGTTGCCCAACGGTGTTGACCTTCGGGAGCTAGCGGAGGCAGAAGCTGCAGATCTCCAGGCCAAGGCCCCGCCTGATGACTTGTTTGAGACGCAATATCTGCCAATCGCCGTCATGGCCATGGATCCGGATGATCGCGTCTTCAAAGAGAACGTTATTCCTTGCCTCGAAAAAAAACGCGAGGAGCTGCATCGAGACAATGCTCTGCTCTTGGACGACTCCACAAAAGATGATTACGGTGCCTGGGACGGCAAGGAGTTCAAATCGGAAGATGTTGAGCTTTCTAAGAATTCGACAATCTTGGAAAGGACGCCCGAAATCGGCGGCGTCGAATTTGAGATTATCGACTTGTTCAAGCTTGGAACTGGATTGGCCGCCAACGGCGCGGCGATCATGGGTAAGAAGGCTTTCGCAAGGATCTATCCCTGGGATGTTAACTCACGAGCATCGCTTGGACTGATCCGTGTTCGACCAGGACAAGACCCTGCCAAGGTTGCTCGATTGTTGCGGCGAGAATTCCGTGTACTGGAAGCAGATGAGAGTGAAAGTTCTGATCTTGATAACACCGCACTTCTTGGATTACCGGATTTTTCAACCGGCACGGCGGTCCAAGTTTGGACATTGGAAGAAGCACTTTCGAGGGAAAATAATCGCTGGTTGGGAGAGACTCCCATCGGTCTGATTTTTCAAATGGGCGTCGCCATTTCGCTGTTGGTCGGAGCGGCTATCGTTTACATGGTGCTTTCGACCGATGTTGCCAATCGACTGCCTGAGTACGCCACGCTGCTGGCAATGGGATATTCAAGATACTATCTCGTTGGCATCGTGATGACACAAGCTCTTGTGCTTTGCGGATTAGGCTTTTTGACTTCTTGGGCGCTTGGCGAAATCCTGTATAGGGTGACGACGCGTCTATCCGGCATCCCACTTATCATGACGCCGCCTACCGTTATTTTGGTCGCGGTACTGGGGTTGTTGATGTGTGTCGTGAGCGGATTGCTCGCCCTGCGAAAACTTTGGAAGGCCGAGCCTGCCAGCTTGTTTTAAAAACCACTGCCCATAATTATCAGAGACAATGCGAACACCACTAGCCTGGAAAAACTTGACAAGCAGTTGGAGCAAATGTGCTCTTGCCGCCACGGGTGTGGGCTTCGCCGTTGTGCTCATGTTCATGCAGCTTGGGTTTAGCAAGGCACTGATCGAAAACAATGTTCAGGTAATGAGCTTGTTTGATACCGACGTTGCCAATTTGGCCGTTGTCAGTCGAGCTCGTTATAACCTCTCGACCGAACAACGGTTCTCACGGCGGATTTTCGAAGACGCAGCATCTTGGCCCGGGATTGAAGCATCCTGTACGCTGAGTATGGAACGCGGGGCGTCCAAGGTACAAGTAGCTGGTTCCGCGGCGAAGCCAATTCGTGTCGTGGCAATTCAACTCGGGGAACCTGATTTTCTAAAAGATGATGAGCTCTACGAAAAGCTGATGGAAGCCGATAGCATTGATTCTGCCATCGTCGATGATCGCAGTAAAGGCTTTTACAACTTTGGGCGATTGCCAGAACAACTTCGTGAGCAATGGATAGAATTGAACGATAGCGTTGTGCCGGTTCAGGATACTTTCTTGCTGGGCACCGACTTTGGTAATGACGGCACATTGCTCATGAGCGAGAGGGTGCACGCAAAATATTTTCCATATCGGAATCCCTTCGGCCAAGCACGTGATCTTGTCGATATCGGATTCCTCAAATCGTCTACCAACGATCCTCAAGAGCTTGAAATACTAGCCGCGAAGATTGAGAGTACTGCGCCGCAGTCAATCCGCGTTTGGCCAACGAAGAAGCTTGTTAAAAAAGAAAAAGACTTTTGGTCGAAGCAGACGCCCGTGGGGAATATCTTTACAATTGGCCTCATCATGGGGCTCGTGGTAGGTGCAATAATTTGCTATCAAATTCAGTTCACCGACATTACCGACCATATGCCCGAATTTGCGACGCTCAAGGCGATGGGCTATAGCGCCTGGTATTTCTGGAGTCTTATCCTTTGGCAGTCGCTGTATTTGGCCTGTCTCGGATTTGTTCCAGGAATTCTTGTGGCCAGAGTTCTCTACATGGCACTCAGCAGCCTTAGCGGTTTGACCATGGAGATGGATGCTTGGCAAATCGGCCAAGTCTGGTTGCTTACCCTTGGGATGTGCATTGTCAGCGGTGCAATTGCGATTCGTAAGCTCTTCAATGCAGATCCAGCAAGTTTGTTTTAGGCTTTCAACGCTTTAGCATATGATTCTTGCCGGTTGCCAATTAAACAAAAAAAGACGGTCACTGAAGTCAGGATCCAGCAACCGTCTCGAATTTGTATTAGCCCTGAGCGGATAGCTTCTTAAGCGCTCTTTTTCTCGGTCGGCGCGACTTTGAATGCCTTGATTTCTCCATCGTCTGCGCGATCGATGGTGAAAACTGTTCCCTTCGGTTGCTCAGGCAGATCGAACATAACGTCGAGCATGACGCTTTCGACAATGCCGCGAAGTCCGCGAGCCCCGACGGATTTTTCGAGAGCCTTCTGAGCAATTGCATGCAGAGCTGCATCGGTAAAGTGCAATTCGCAATCTTCCATGCCAAACAAGGCTTGGAATTGCTTGACCAAGGCATTCTTGGGTTCCTGCAGCACCTGGATCAAGCCATCTTCATCCAAAGGAGCGAGTGCTGAAACAACTGGCAAACGACCCACAAATTCAGGAATCATGCCAAAGTCGAGAACGTCGTCGGACGTAACTTGAGGCATTAAGTCTGCGGCCGTCAAATCGGAAGCATGCGTCTGCCCCGAGGCGCCAAAACCGAGCGTCTTCTTGCCAAGGCGTTTGCGAACGATTTCTTCCACGCCCACAAAGGTACCGCCACAGATGAACAAAATGTTCGAAGTGTCCATCTGGATGTATTGTTGCTCTGGATGCTTTCTTCCGCCTTGTGGAGGCACGTTGGCAACGGTGCCTTCAAGCATCTTCAGCAATGATTGTTGGACGCCTTCGCCTGAAACATCACGCGTGATGCTTACGTTGTGGCTAGTCTTCCCAACTTTGTCCACTTCGTCGATGTAAAGGATGCCGCGCTGGGCTGCTTCGACATCAAAGTCCGCTGCATGCAGCAACTTCAGAAGCAAGTTCTCGACATCTTCTCCTACGTAGCCAGCTTCGGTTAACGTCGTGGCATCACCAATGGCAAAAGGTACATTTAGCATTTTAGCCATAGTACGCGCCAGCAAGGTCTTACCGCTACCAGTCGGACCGACCAACAGAATGTTGGACTTCTCGATTTCTACATTCGCGCCATCCCACTCGCTCGACAAGCGTTTGTAATGGTTGTGGACAGCTACTGCTAAAACGCGTTTGGCCGAACTCTGCCCGATGACGTATTGATCCAGATGCTCGACGATTTCACGAGGAGAAGGAATCTCGCTGAAAAGATTGTTGTTGGATCCGCGACGTTTTTGTTCTTGGTCGAGGATCGACTGGCACAGCTCGATACACTCACCGCAAATGTAGACGTCACCCGGACCTTCTACTAGCGGACCGACATCGCGATAGCTCTTGCGGCAGAAAGAACAGAAGGCATTCTTCTTGTTCGATCCGCTTCCGCCACGACGTCCGGAAACCACATCCTTACCAGAAGGCATAACGACTCCTTTACTCGATACTACAGATCTTTGCTTAGCAAAGACCCAATCTGGGACACACAAATTTGCTCGAGGTGGCCGTCACGCAAAACGCATGACATCTCCAGGCATCCGTGTCCTCTTTCCGAGCAATGGAAATTCTATGTTGTGGTAACCAGTCTCCCAGACTGGAACGGGAGGGAGGAACCAATCTGCTTTACTAGCTCGAATAATCGATCGCGACCGGAAAAGTCGGGCGCGAAAGTTTGGGAACTAGTCTTCAGAAGGGTTTGCTTGGTTTTTCCCGAGTACCGTCTTTATCTCTCGGAGTTCTGCCTCGTCGAGATCTCCCTCAAGACACATTTCCTCAAAGTTTGAAGTCAAATCCTCAACGTTATTGTCGGCTTTAATGGTCGAATCGCGTAGACGCATTACGACTTGAAACCCTACATAAACCGCCACTAACAGGACCGCTAACGCCGCGATGGCCTGAAAAGTTGGATTTGCTATCAACTCCGACAAAACTTCACATCCTCTGTCTTGAGAAGGGGTGACGATCGGCTCTCCCCTGCCGCACCATATTACGCAATGTAAGGTGCGAAAGTCCAGCAAGGCTTTCTGAAGATTTGCGAAACGGCCACGGATTTCTTGCAAACTTGTAGCCAACCTGGGTTGGCTGGCCCTACATGCCGTCGATTTCCCAAAAAAGCGAGAAGAAGGTTCCTATTTCTCAAGCATTCGAACTCGGTGGTTTTCCGAATCCCCAACAAGCAAATTGCCGTTTGGCAGTAGGCAAACGCCGTGTGGTCGCGCCAGCAGGCGTTTTTGCACCTCGTCGCCGTCTCCGTCAAAGCCCTTTTTGCCCAAGGCTCCCATGACCGTGGCAATCTTACCGCTAGATAGGTCGATTCGGCGGATCGCGTGGTTTTCCGTATCGGCGACATAGAGTGCCACGCCAGGATCGACAGCGATACCCTTTGGGCCCGCAAAGGTTGCGTTGCTTGCCACGCCACCATCGCCCGTGAATCCTTTTTTTCCAGTCCCGGCAACGTGATGAATGGTTTTGCGCTTGCGATCGATGCGCCAAACACTGTTGCCTTCTCGAAGTACGATCCAAAGATTGTCCGAGTCAACAGCCAGCGATCTTGGACCAGCCAGAGGAGATTCCAGCGCAATTGCACCGTCTGACGGTATCTTCTTCTCACCGGTTCCGCAGATCGTTCTGATGATGCCACGCTCTCGGTCGACTTCTCGAATGCGATGATTCTTCAAGTCGGCAATGAACAGTAAGTTGCCATCGACGGCGATGCTGTAGGCCTGGTTCATTTTGGCTTCCAGTGAATCGTTACCATCGCCTGAGAACCCTTCTTTGCCAGACCCTGCGACTGGCATCCAACGACCTGTATCCGCAGCGATCATGCCCACGCGGTGGTTTCGCGTATCGGCGATCAGGATGTTACCTGCCTCATCCACTTGAATTTCGTGCGGTTGATTCAACAAGACTGTTCCCGGCAGGTCGCCAGCTCTACCGCCCAATCCAGCCGTCCTCGTGCCTGCAATCCAAG
>JBCCEO010000013.1:0-26660 GCA_039030255.1 Planctomycetota bacterium
CCACGCTCCCTACCATATCGACCCTGTTTTTGGGTACTGTTGCCATAATATCGTCAACGCTTCTGGTGTTCTTTCATTATCCGCTGCCTTGGATTGCTGGCGAAGTTCTCACCTTGCCAAGGCTTTACATAGTCGGCATGTGGGTTGCCATCATTTCCAGCCTTTCGTTTATGTCGATTTATGCTTTCCGGGTTGCCGATGAGGCGCGTAAGCTGACTGATGCGCTTGCAGCGACCGAGATTGTTCTGGAACGCGAACAGCATCTTTCAAATATTGACGGACTTGCAGCCGCCGCCGCCCACGAGCTTGGAACTCCGCTGGCAACCATTGCCCGAACGGGTAACGGCTCAGCTAGGTCGGGAAAAAGTGCGAGCCTACCAAACTCGTTCCGAACTCCTACCTCTAGATCCTGAGGTAAGGGCAAAGGGATTCCCGCAAGAGTTTCCCGACTGCGGGCCGACCAGCCAACCCGACGGCGTGTCGAATTTTCGCGGACTTCACTTAACAATCGATACTGTTTCTCGGTAGTCTCCCGTTGCTGGGCGAATTCAACTTCCCGTTCCGCTTCTATTCGCAGACGCCGTTGGCGCTCGCGTTCATTGGCAACCACAAAGATCGATATCCCAGACGCAAGCAGAACGGCTAACAGCACAGCGGAAGGAATGTAAAACCTTCGGTGACGCCACAGGTGCTTACGCAAGTTGTAAAGCCCCGACGGCTTTCTCGCTTCGACCGGACGATCCTCAAGAAATCGAATAATATCACCTGCAAACTCATTTGCGGACTCGTAGCGACGGTCTCGATTCTTTTCCAGAGACTTCATCACAATCCAATCGAGTTCTCCTCGAACCTGCCGCTGCAGTCCCGTGGGCGGAACTCGCCGCTTGCGCGAAACCTCCGAGAGAAACTCGGGATCTGACTCACTCAAACGCGAACTGGGTACCGGAGGATCGACTTCTCGAATGACTTCCAAGGCTTTCAACACCAAAGCGTTACCGAGCGAACGCGTGTCGATCGGTGGACTCCCAGTCAGCAACTCGTAGAGCACGACGCCAAGTGAATAGATGTCTGTCCGCGTATCAATATCCTGGCTGTCGTATCCAGCCTGCTCGGGACTCATGTACTGGACGGTCCCCAGAATCTGCCCAACCTCGGTCAGAGCAGTTTCCGCCATTCCTGGAATCGAGGACATGGTCTGCTTCGCTAGCCCAAAATCGATGACTTTAGGAACAGCCACTCCATCAATGTCGCAGACCAGGATGTTGGAAGGCTTCAGGTCACGGTGAATGATCCCCTTTTGATGCGCGTGTTGGATACCCGCACACACTAACTTGAAGAGTTCCAATCGCTGGGGAATCGTTGCTTGAGTTGCATCGCAGTGCTGCGTGATCGGCACCCCGTCCAGAAGTTCCATCACGTAGTACGGCCGTCCATCCTCGGTTCGCCCTGCGTCGAAAATCCGAGCCACGTTCTCATGATTCATTTTCGCCAGCGAGTGGCGTTCTGCTTCAAACCTCGCTACGGCCGAAGGATTTTGAAACCCATCGCGGATCAGTTTTAAAGCAACTTTCCGGCGGAAGGGTTCCTCTTGTTCCGCGAGCCAAACAACGCCCATTCCTCCTTCACCTATCGGCTTCACTAGACGGTAGTTGCCAATCTGCGTTCCCTCACGATCGTCGGCTGGTTCGGCAGCCCCAATCGAACTCCCCAGAAACGCTCGAGTCCGCGCAGCGGCATCCGCAGCCAACAACGCTTCGACTTCGTCGCGCACTGCCGGAGCCAACCCATCCAGGAACTCTTCCAGTTCCCCACCACTCAACTCCGACGCCCTCAGAAACGCCGCTTCGATATCAGATTCGGACATTTGTTCCTTTGTTCAATGCATGAGACTGGTGAGGCACAAGAGCGACCTCTTATCGAGTCATTCACGGTAATCATCCCCTTTGTTCCCAGGTTGTCTTAAAGCAATTCAACTGCTTCAACACTTCAAGTGGGAACGGGGAACGACCGGACAGAAGGTCTTCGTTCTTTTGATGCAGCTCGTATTTCTCGGGTGACGCACTATCGCCCAGACGCGGCTGCCTTCATCTCAGCCTCGCGGCGCACTTGGTCGGCATTCACCATTTTAGTTTCGGCCTGTTTCTGAAGCTCAACGGCGGAGAGCATTTTTCTCTCTGCTTCTTGTTGAGCTACGCGGGCGTCTTCAGCAATCCTTTTTGCATCTCGCATTTCCGCCTCGGCCTTCCCTGATAGTATCTCGACTTCTCTCAGCATAGTCTTTGATACTTCCAGCTCGCTTCGCGCATCCGTTAGCTCGCTGGAAATAGCCTTGTATTCGGCCCTTAGCTCAGTGATTGTCCCAGCGGCCTCCTTCAATACTGCATGTCGATAAGCTGTGATAGCGAATGCGAGTAAACCAACTAGTACAAGCGAAGTTGCTACAGCGCCCCAAACAATTGCAGTCTTGTGACGCTTGAACGCCTTTGTTGATTGATAGTATAGAGTCGGCTGTCGCGCTTCAATGGCTTCATCGTTGAGATACCGTTGAACGTCATCGGCGAGTGATGCAGGTGTGTCGTACCTCCGAGTTCGGTCTTTTTCCAGAGCCTTCACCGCGATCCAGTCGAGATCGCCCCTGAGGATACTGCTCAGACGTTGCGGCTCCACCTTGCGTTGCTCAGAGATGCCCGTGATCTGGTCGCCAGACTCACTAAGGCGTTTGCTGGGACGGATTGTATCTTCTTCGCGAATCAGTGCTAAGATGCGATCAAAGGCTTCGCTCATAATTTTCTCTCGCGTGATCGGAGTCGAACCGATGAGTAACTCGTAGAGGATCACGCCAAGGGAATAGACATCGGTTCGAGTATCGACGTCGAGTGCATTCATCTCGGCTTGTTCGGGGCTCATGTAAGCCAGGGTCCCAACCACTTGCCCGTACTGGGTAAATAGGGTCCGGTTAGTGAGCTGCGTTGTATCCTGCAACGCCTTGGCAAGCCCGAAGTCAATGACCTTCGCAACTGGTTTGCCATCGTAGAGTGTGACCAGGACATTCGATGGCTTGATATCCCGGTGGACGATACCTTTCATGTGAGCATGCTGAATTGCGCGGCAGGTTTGGACGAAAATTTCCAAACGCTCGTTTGGATTCAATTTGTTTTTGTCGCAGTATTCGGTGATCGGTACGCCCTTCACCAGTTCCATCGCGAAATAAGGGCGACCATCCTCGGTAATGCCGGCATCTAAAACTTTGGCAATGTTCTGGTGATCCATCATCGCCAGAGCCTGGCGCTCAGCTTCAAAGCGAGCGAGAATCTCTTTTGTCGGGGTATCGGTCTTGATGACCTTCAGAGCGACACGACGTTTGACCGGCTCGGTCTGGTCAGCCAAGAAGACTTGCCCCATACCACCCTTGCCAATAGCTTGCAAAATTTTGTAAGGACCGATTGCTTTCGGTGCAACTTCCGTCTCCGGCTGAGGCGGCGGAGCATCGTGCGTCGATTCGAGGTGTTGCGATTCGCTCCCAACAGCTGCCTCCAAAAATTCGTTCTGTGAAGCAGCTTCGTTGGCTGCGAGAAGCTTTACTAGCTCGTCACGCATCTCCTCTGGTAGTGAGGCAAGGAATATCTCGCGTTCTGCCTCGGTCAATTTCAAGGCTACCAAAAATAGTTCTTCGTATTTGTTCATGTTGGTAACTCAAGATCACAGTGTTCACTTCCAACAGCGCGTTGGTTCGGTATTGTCCACATGGGGAGCCGCGTTGGTAGGACAAAAGCTCACTCTCCATAGAAGACCTTGACGATGGCTCGAATGGCGCCGATGTTTCTGTGAACTTGGCGCGTTCGATCGTCGCGCTGGGGGCCTTGCTCGATGCCAAGTTTGCGAGTCTCAAACTTTTTCTCGTTGGGTGGAATCGGCTTGCCTTCTTCCCAGGCAGCTCGAAAAGCGACCGTGAAAGTGCCGTGGTCCTGGCCTTCAGGCAGTAGCTTGGCTGCAACACTCTTGGAGTATTCGCCCACGCAGAATGCATCAACGTGCTTCGTATTTCGAAAGTACCCCTTGATAGTTCGTGACTTAGCATTTGGAACCAGGTCGAGGCTTCCCTTGCGTTGCGGGTCGTCGGAAAGTGCGAATCGTGATAGTCCATCTACAAGCACATTTGCAGCGGCATCAACGCCTGAAGCGTTGTGCAATCGGCAGGCAATCAAATCTCCTTTGTGGACGCGTATCGAAACAGTACCTTTCTGGAGGATTGGTTCAAGGACTTCGTAGCGACCGTGCTTCTCCTTAAGGAACTCCACACCATACGGACTGGCTTTGGAAGGCCGGATAACATGACCGTCCAAGAAAGGCGCCTCTTTACTTGGCAAACTACCGTGCCCTTGGTTAGGCGGTGCTATCTTCTCGCCCGACTTGCCGACAACGATGTGCCCTTCATCGCGGTTTTCGACGTCCAATTCGAATCTACGCTCCCCTTGGGGTAACGCAACTGTCGCAGAAATCGTGTAACCCTCCAGCGGCTCGCTGGCGTCTTTGGGAAAGCGGTAAAGACGCCCTTCGACTTCCACCTCTGCTCCGCGTCGTATCGTCACGCGATGGCTGGAACTCAACGCATCGCCGACAAGTTTCGCTAGCCCGATATGATTATCCCCAAACCCCCGAAACTCCCGAACGAAGACCTCGCGACTATTGCCGATCACCGATGCAACTTTGTCCGCCAGCTGCTTCGCTGCATCTGCTTGGTTTAGCGTGGGTGCGTTTGAAGGCGCTTTCGTGCCAGATGCGGTAGCTCCTTCAGGAATCGCGAACCAAGCGTTCATTAGCATCGCCAGCATTAGAATAGTGTGCATTCTCATGTCTATTCTCCCATGTGAATTGTTCTGTTGGAATCAAAATACGGTTGGAATAAAATGGGATCAGAAGACTCGTTCTGGCGTCCCGAGTTCTAGTCGCTCGGAAACCAGTTGAAACTGCGAGTAGGGCTGCGTTGGTCGTGTGCCTTGCCAAGTATCGCGTTTAATCAATCGTCCATTTTCGAGGATGGCGAGTCCCAATTGCCGCACGAGCGGTTGCAAGTCGTCTGCGGATTCCAGCCCAAGTTCTGCAGCAACGGTTTCAAGATTGAGTTCGTTTGTGAATGTAGCGGCGAGTGCGACTACGGGCTCGCGCTTTACAGGATCATCTTGAGCGTCGAGAAAGGGCTCGGTCGCTTGACGTAGGGAATTCAGAAACCGACTTGAATCGGATTCGAGTGCTCGGTCCATCTCTCGTTTTTCGCGGAAGAGACGGCTGACTTTTTGCCCAGCGAATCCTCGCAAGGTGGTCGCATCGCGAATGCTGTCGGTGAAGGGCTGCATGCCTCGGCTGTGACAGACGATGCAAGAGATGCCGTTGATAACCTTTTTGTTCCGCAGAGGCTGCTTCGAATCAAAAACGACGTTGATCGGGCCTCGGTCAATTCTTTTCCCCTTCCCGTCAATGAGCATGTAGCCCTGCATACCGTTGGGCAAGTTGAAAATAATCTCACCGCCGTCGGCATTGAATGCATGTCTTTCATATTCGTTGCCCGGAAAGCTTGGTCCGAGCGGAGCTTGCGTGAGGTCCTGCCTACCAACGCTGGATGCAAAATCGTAGCTCTTCCAGTAGGCTCCGTAGGCCGCTGGATGGCGGTCTACGAGGCGATTGTGTTCGGACACATTGCTCTTCACAAATCCCGCACGCATCAAACGGTTTTTGATGAAGTCACGCTCCACGTCGACTCGGAGACGGTACTCGAGGGCCCGGTCCGCATTCTGTCCATCGGGCAGATCAAGCAGCGCATGATATAGCGGAGGAACTGCTGCGTTGGCGACAAACCAGTCAGCCCTTAGGATGGGAATCCTAGTACAGGTGGCTTGGTAGACGTTGGTCGCTGAAATTGCGAGTCTCTTATCGCGGCTTGTGTCGTACGACAAACCGTAGGGATACTCGCGCAACAGTTTTCTCCACAGACGTCCTCGGTCCCATCCAATATCCACTAAGTTGATACGCAGGATGGTCTGATGTTCGTCAATGGGAACTGGCGCGACGACGACGTTCTCCCAATGCAAACTATTGATAAGCTTGGACAGTGCCGCGCGAAAGATTCGTAAGTCTCCCGATGTGAAACTTGGGTTGTTATGCAGATGCTGCAAGGAGAAATATCGGAAGTAGCGCGTCTCATCAGGCAAATGAGATCGCAAGTCACGTTCGATCGCCTCGTACACGTCTAGTGTCGAGACGAACGGCCGCAGCTCGTCGACGGGTTCAGAGGCAGGAGGAGCTTTAGCACCCGATTCGATCCACTGACGGATTATGGCTTGTTCCTCTTCAGGAATGGGCCCATCGGGAGGCATAACCAGATCATCGACACTGCGAATGCGTTGCCACAGCTCAGAGCGATCCAAGTTGCCCGGTACCACAGCAAAGGAATCTTCGTCAGACAGCTTCTTCGCAAGCATGTTTTGGTGGCTCGCGACGCTGAAGTCCGATTGCGGATTCACTTCTCCGTGGCAGCTCCCACAGCGACGTCCAATTATCTTAAATGCCTCTGAAGCAGTTCCTTCGCTGCCCATTGACCCTGGCATCGTGAGGTAGGCGCAAGCTGCAGTGAGAGCAAATAGCATGATTCTGATCATTTGCGTTTCTCTTCTCTTGAATTCACAAACCTGGGAACGACGTCTCAGAAGTACCTGCGAAAAGAGGCATGCGCTTCCCAAGAGAAATCTGGCAAGAATTTGATGGCCCCCTAGTGCTCCTTGGAGTTAACGCTCTACTTGATTATGGGTGGTGCGGTTTATCGAAAGCTGCGAACATACACGTTGAGGAACCCAGAAGATGACTGAACAACCCGACGTAACTGTCCTGCTAAAAAACGCTCGCGGTGGTGACGAATCCGCCCAACAGCAGCTTTTCGAAGCCATCAATGATGAGATGAGAAAACTGGCAGGCGGCCTAATGCGCTCAGAACGCCAGGATCACACGTTGCAAGCCTCCGCCTTGGTCAATGAAGCCTACATGCGAATGCGGGAGCAGGGAGTGATGGAAAACGCCGCCAACCGCCGCTATTTGTTTGGTGCGGCGAACAATGCAATGCGTCAAATACTGATTGATCACGCGCGGAAAAAGCAAGCTAAGAAACGTGGTGGCGAGGCGAAGCGCAACGCGTTGGACATGGTCATCGACAACTTCGAAGGCGGAAATGAGATGAGTTTCCTGGAGCTCGACGAGGCGCTGGACAAGTTGGGAGAGCAGGCACCCCGCCAACGCGAGATTGTTGAGCTCAAGTTCTTCTCTGGCCTGACGATCCAGCAGATTTCCGAAGTACTTGAGCTCTCACATACGACGATTGAAAATGAATGGAAGCTAGCAAGGGCAAAACTCTTTCGTTGGCTCAGCGAGTAGCTGTTGTACTGATCGGGTAGCTGTTGTACTGATCGCGAATCGCTGGCTCGCATTGCAAATAGAACGCCGAGCGATGGGCTAACGAGCTCCATTTAATTCATTAAGGCTTGAACTCCGTCAGCATCGGGGCAGCCCACAACCACGGGTGTGCGTAATCCAGCCTAGCTTTTGCGTTCTCCATGTATTCTAGCTGTGCCTCACGCATTGCTTTAGACGGAGGATTGCCTTCAGATAAGCTTTTCCAGAATCTACCCATAAGCAAACTCGTCTCGCGATCATCGACTTTCCAAAGTTTAGCAAATACCCTTTTGGCTCCGGCCAAGTGAAAGGCTTGCTGCAAGCCAGCGATTCCTTCGCCCAGATGATTTTGCCCAAGCGCCGTATCACAAGCGCTGAGCATCACCAACTCGGTTCCACGAAAGTCGCAGTCTAGGACTTCGAGTGCGGTCAAAATACCATCATCGCCTTGGGAGGAACTTGAACGCTTATTCACCCCCGCCAGAATTAACCCTGAGCGAACAAGTGGGTGTATAGATTGGTCGGCATCTAAGAGAAAGCCGTGCGTCGCAAAGACAGCGATCTTTGGACGTTTTACCGCTTTGACAATCGATTCCAACGCTCTCTCCTGGGTAAAGAGATATGCTTCTGCTCCAATTAACTGTTCAATCCTTTGTTTTGCAGATCGCGCTTCGCTTTGCGTTGCTGGTAAGGCCTTTACGTTCCGAGGAACAAATCGGACTCCGCTGGAAGCCTGAAAGGAACGCTTCGGGAACATGTCATTACGAACCTTGGATTTTCGCAACTCATCCTGGACCGACGATGGTGACAGACCAAAATCTGGGTCCGCCACAATCATGGCGTAGTCGCGTGAGGGCATTGCTTCACGGCCAAGAAGCTGACGAGCAGATACGATAAACGAAAGTTCGTGATCTTCGACCAAATATCGGCCATGGGTGTTGATCAAGGCAGACCAAGGCAGCAGCCACAGACCGCCGTCTGGGCTGACAAGGATCTTTTTCGGCTTTCCAATGGCTTTGGAAACCGGGGTCCAAACCAGCTCCGAGATTGCTTTCAGCTGGCCATCTACAAGTTCCTTCGCCCGCCTCGGACTTGCCTCAATTGCCTTGTCGGCTCCTTCCATCGTCACCCGCAGATCAGCAATTGCGGCATCGATCTTTTGAGTCGAGCCTAGTTTCACCAGCTGTATCTCGTCTCTGCTAACAACCCAAACAAAGTACTGACCTTGCTTCTTAGAGCTGGTTGAATCCGGCTGCTTGCCAAAGGCGCTAAGCGAAGGCTTGTGACGATCCACGAATGCACAGTCGAGCAACACAGCTCCTTCAGGGATCCGGCTCTGAACGTCCCGGGCAACTGCCCAGCTGGTTATTCCAAAGTCGTCGCCAATGCCAAGAACTTGCGCCAGCTTCTGCTCTTCATCTGTCAACGTTTTCCGAGAGGCATGGTTCGAGTTGTTTGCTGTGGCCACCAAATTCCTGCGGACTTTGGATAGCCTATCCGCCGCGTTGAACTCGGTTGTCGCAGACCGCTCGCTTCTGGCCAGCAAACGCTGTTGGGCAAGAATTTCAAAGCTAAAGCCCTTGCTGTTGAGAAGCCACTCCCATCCATAACGATTAGCATCGGGGCGATGCGAAAATTTGCAAGCGAGCGCAACACTATCCATTACGCGGTGTTGCTCACTAGAAAGGTAGCGAAGTTGCGCAGCCTGTGCCAAACCAACAAGCAGATCTGCTGCACACTTCCGGTACACCCTCCTCGACAAGTCCATTGCCTTTAAACATTCGGATGATCCTGAGCGCCCCAAAGCAAGGGCAAGATCGTGTTGGAGATCGCCTATGTCGACGTGCGTCGTCTTCCACACTGACTTCAGAATCTCTTCAGCTTCTCGCAAAAGTTGGGTCCCGCCGTCCGATTGGTCGCGAAGCGTTTGCAAGACGCCCGCCATACCTATCGAGTACGCAAGTTGTCGGCGGTCACCGTCTGACTTGCGTCTTATCGCAAGAGCTTTTGTAAAGTACCGGTCGGCGGCATCGAGGTGATCATTTTTTAGGGCGAGCATCCCCATGCCATGCAAGCATGTAGCGCGATTAGCTTCTGCTTCATCGTCTGTTGATACCTTCCAAAAAGCCGTAGCATGTTGGAAGGCAGACCTAGATTCCTCCAGTCGATCGGCCTTATAAAGTGTCCAGCCAAGATTCATTTCGTTAAATGCACGTCCGTAGTCATCTGCATCGAACTTCATTGATTTCTTAAATAGCTGCTCGGCTTTCGGTAGATCGCCGAGCTGTAGAGCTATACCAGCGAGATTGCCTTCAGTCCGTCTCGCCATTGCAGTGGCCTCTGAACCTGATTCCTCGGCAGCAATTCGGTAAATTTGACCGTAGATGCGGCGAGCTTCCAGTAGCTCGTAGTTTTCTCGCAAACAGTTCGCTTTGTGTTCCATGACTTTTGCTGTTTCGAAATGACCTAGCCCATGGCTGCCAAGACCCAGCAGTTCGTTTGCCAACTTAATGGCTGTATCAAATTGTCGAATAGCGGAATCATATTGTTGCGAATCGGTTAGCCTTAGCCCTGATTCAAATGCTTGCATCATTCGCTGATGATCCGTTTCTCCGAATGCGGTTAGGCCAGAGAGTACAAAGCTAAGACAGGCGATAATTGTGTTAGCATTCATCGGAATTCCTGGATGTCGAAGAAAAAGTAAAGCCAATACAAGAAATCGGAGCCAGGGGATTCCCGGGCTCCTTCGGGCGAAGTTTCGGAATAGGTTCTAGCGATTTCGAGTGAACGTTCTGACACTCCCATCTGGCATGATCCGTTGCATTTTCACGGTCGATGTACTGCTTCTCGGTGTGGAGAAAAGTGATCCAGAATTTCCAGATCCATGCTGTTGTGCAAATCCATTGTTCGATGCCCCATTGCGGATAGTTTCGCGAGGAATTGTTCTCCAAGTCGTGTTCCATCCAGATGAAGAACCACCTGCCCCATTGGCGTTCCTATTGCCGCCTTGATTGACCTGGGAACTTGAAGTGCTTTGATTACTCTGCGGTTGCTGACGCACTTGATGTTCTTTCGATGACCAGTTCTGTGAGGGCGGTTGCGGGTAACTCGGCTGATACCAGCTTTGGGTCGGTGGCTGATGGTAAATTCGTGTTGGAGAGCCATAGCCAACATGCTGTTGCAGAGGGGAGTAAGTTCGATAGGACGAATACGATTGGGAACGGCGGGCGGAGCGGCAGCATTGTGCGGAAGCCATTTCAGCGTAAGTGCTGGCGATCAACAAAGTGCCGACTAGTAGTAACGTTTTCATCTTCAGGTCCTTTCGTAGACTCTTGTAAAAACTTGGTGTTGTGCGATGTGTCTTTTGACTGTCGCTGTCGATAATGCATGCGGAGTTTGCTGCGAAACTCCCAACTACTTTTTTGAAACTTCTTCTTTTGTTCTTTGAACAGCGATTGGCTTGCTGAAGTGGAGTCGACTAAGCCGCCATCGAAAAAAGGCCGTGGAGCATACCCCACGGCCTTTGACTTCCGATTGCGTACTAGTTGCTAGTGCTTATAGTCCACCAAGTAATAACAGCCACAATCGCTCAAGGTGACTCGGGTCAGGAAACCGAGCCCACGCAGCTTCGCGATCACGTCGTCCGCCGCGCACTTGGTAGTGAACTTTCCGTAGCGAGTCCAGCAAGATTGCTCAGCAGCCGACGGCTGTTGCAGTCCAGAAGCCAGCAACGTGCTGGAAGTGGTAGAACCCATTAAGGCTAGGCAAAAAACGCCTATTCTGAGAATACTCATCGTCGTTCCCTTTCAGTTAACTAACAAGAAAAGCTGGCCAGAACCCCAATCTGTCTGACTCGCTAGTACCTGCGTATATCTGCGGAGAACTCCCAATTTCATTTTGTGAGATTTCTCGAAAATTCGAATCCACGAGCCGAAGAAGCATTCTTTTTCGAATGCTTGCCTTTAGCTACAGAGAGGCGACCATCTCGCTGTCGCTGGATCAAGTAGAGCAAACTTAAATTTGAGTCTGCTACTCGTCGTCTTCTTCATCATCTCCGAAAAGATCGATATCATTTCTGAGAGCATCTAGCAGCATGCGGCAATCACTAGTCGTGCCGTGGAAGTAGTACTCCAAGCGATCAGCGTCTTCGGGCGCTCTCCACTGACTTGCAGCGATGATGAGCGATTTGGTGTCGCCTTGCAAACCATCTGAGTAGTCATTGCTGTCTGCCAACTCGCCGTTCAGGAACAGCTTCATACTTTCCAGGCTGAGGTCGTTCCCCGTTGCCCGTGGCAATGCCTATCATTCGCATGGCAGAATGGTTGGTATGAACCATTCGCCCATTCAAATACAAGATCTCAATCCTCAGCGCGATGACTATGCCAAGTTGCTAGTCGATCGCGTATTCCAGTATGCGATTGAAATGAACGCGAGCGATATCCACCTCACTCAATCGCCACACGGAACGCAAATACGTGTTCGCTTTTTCGGCGAGTTGCGGGAACTTGGAACCTACCTGGATAGCAAGCAGTTGATTGTGGAACAGCCACCAATCACTGGGGCTTTAAAGAAGGCCCTGGACGTAGAGCAAACAACTCTCCATTCGTGCCACGCAGGTATCGGAGGCGTGTACGCCGCTAGAGCCTAATGAGCGAGGTCGTCGTAGCGCGAAAGTGCATAGGGACGGTGTTGGGGCGAGCGACAAGGTTTTTTGGCCATGTCGCTGCGAGATTACTTGAAGCTTTTGGACTGGACGGCCCGTCAATGTGCAACGGGCAAGCGTGGCAAGATCTCTAAGTCGTTGCGTACAATTTTGGAGCGACTTGGGATCGAATCCAATATGCTCGCCGATCTCGTTTGGGGCTTTGCCAAGTACTTTGGATGTTCTCGAGCGGCAGGCAGCCCCAATTCGCTTCGTGAGGAAGCCAAGAACTCTTATCGTCACTGGAGGATTTCGTGTCAACGCCTCGCATCCGAGTGCTTTTCTTAGCCCGAATATCATTGAAGTCATCCTAAGCACTCTGTTTTGCGCTCTTTGCAATTGCCTCGCAGGCTTCGTCTACTTGAGCCTGAGTGACGTCGCGGTGGGTAACGAGGCGGATTCGATCGGCGCCGAAGGGGAAAGAACCTACTTCGTGCTCGGCAAGGGCGGCGCATAAGTCGGCGGGTGTGCCAAGTTCTGCTTCGATGCGTACGAGAACGATGTTCGTCTCGGGTGTTTGATCGACGAAAAGTCCCTCGCAGGCGTTGGCGGCTTCGGCTAGTTTTTGTGCCTTGGCATGATCTTCGGCCAGGGATTCGACATTGTTCTCCAGGGCATAAAGTGCAGCGGAAGCAATGTAGCCAACTTGACGCATGCCTCCGCCAAAAAGCTTGCGGATCCGCCGGGCTTTGCGAATGTCTTCGGCACTGCCGACCAGTGCTGAACCGACAGGTGCACCTAGGCCTTTGGAAAAGCAAACACTGATCGTGTCAAACTGAGAGCCCCATTGCTTGCCGGATACTCCAGAGGCAACGATCGCATTGAACAGTCGGGCTCCATCCATGTGCGTCTTCAATTCGTTCTCATGGGCCCAAGTGCAGATTTTCGTGACGGACTCAAAAGGCTGAATGGTTCCTCCACCTCGATTGTGAGTGTTTTCTATCGCAACGAGGGCCGTTCGCAAAGCGTGGTCGTCGTCTGGATTGATGGTTCCTTCGAATTGTTCAGGAGTCAGAATGCCGCTTTTGCCGGGCAGCAGCTTGGGAACGAGACCACTTAGCTGCGCGAACGCTCCTTGTTCGTACATGTAGATGTGACATTCGGATTCGCAAATAAATTCATCGCCGGGCTGGCAATGCAGGCGTACACCGATTTGGTTTGCCATAGTGCCGCTTGGCATGAATAGCGCGGCTTCTTTGCCAAAGATCCCTGCGACATGAGCATGCAGCTCTTCCACCGTTGGGTCATGGCAAATGACGTCGTCACCGACTGGTGCGGAATGCATCGCTTCGAGCATACCAGCACAAGGTTTGGTAACGGTATCACTCCTTAAGTCGATACGAGGTGCTGCAGTTGATCTTGGCATGTTATTAGTCCTTTCGCTGAAAATGTGCAACAGAGCCTACTTTGTTAAGCACACGTTGCCAACATGTACAGAGTCAAACGATGCCAGGGATTGCTGGCAAGCGCTTGTCGATGCAGAAGTTGTGTGGTCGCTTCGGATCTACCCCATGCTACAATGCTTTGCAACGATTGCATCGTCATCGCCGAAGAGCTGATCTTATGCCACTTGGAATACGCCCAACTGTCGATTTCGCTTTCAAAAAGATTTTTGGATCACCGCAGAATGAAGTCGCATTAATCGGTCTGCTAAACGCCATCCTAAATTTCGAGCATCCCATTGAGAAAGTAGAGATACTCAATCCCTTCAGTTACCAGGAGTTTGCCGACAAAAAACTCGTAGTGCTGGATGTGCGCTGCCAGGATTCATCAGGGCGTTGGCTAAATGTCGAAATGCAAGTGTCTGCTTTTGCGGGTTTGATTGAGCGGCTGGTGTACTATGCTTGCAGCATGTATGTCGATCAATTGGTTGTTGGCGGCAGTTATGCTCACGCCGCGCCGGCGATATCCATATGTTTGCTCAGCCATCGCCATTTTCCTGACAGCGAACAGGCTCATCATCGCTTTGCGTTGCTCGATGTGCCCAGTGGGCGTCGAGTTGAGAAAGGAATCGAAGTTCACACTGTTGAATTGACGAAGTATAATTTGGGTCAAGAGGCCATTCTGGAAGCCGGATCGCTAGAGAAGTGGGCCTTTTTGTTGCTTCGAGCGCAAGAATACGAGGCTGCCGAACTGCGGCAGTTGTTGCCTGGAACTGCCTTTAAGTCGGCCATCGATACACTTGCGGTTATCTCGGCGAAGACGGAGGACAAGGAATTGTACGATCAACGTGAAAAAGCTCAGCGCGATTATCAATGGGCCATCTCTGGTGCTCGTGAAGAGGGGCGCGAGGAAGGTTTAGAGCAAGGACTTGAGCAAGGACTTGAGCAAGGACGCGAAGAAGGCGAAAAGCTGGCGACAATCAATACAGTTCAAATGCTCGAAGATATTTTAGGGCTGCCGCGCTCCGGAGAAAATGAACTTGCGGCGAAGGACTTGGCTGCTCTTTCAGCCTTGGTAGACGAATTGAAGGAGCGTCTCCGCCAGCGTGAATCTTGAGCGAGATACGTCTACGACCAATGGATCAACCAGACTGCGTGCATTGGTGTATCTCTCTGAAACGACGCAAGGATCGCCGTTTCATCATCGATCGATCCTTTCCATCTTGGCTGCGAGAGCAAATTCGCTTCTGGGAAGCGGTTGACGCTAGACAGCTGGGAGGGCGCAAGGCAAGGGCGGCCAAATTAGAGCAAATGGATGCACGGGCATATGCCGTTCGCTTATCCAAACTAAAGCTACTCCGTGAATTTCTCAGCACTGACGCTTCCTTCCTGTGCATGTATGAAGATGACGTTTGCATTTTGGATGGCTTTCAAGCCATGCTTGAAACGGCAATGCAGACGAGCGATGACTGGGACGTGTTTTTCCTTGGCGGAATACATCACGAGTTCCCAACTGGAACTGGATCGATCTTGCAATGCGTCAACACCTATGCCAACCACTGCTTGCTCTTTAATCGTGAGGGAGCTCGCAAGCTAAAGCAATTGCTCGTCGCGATGCCTCGGCACTGTCGATGGAGCGACCGGGAATTAGCCGCGGCGGTGGAGGCTCAGGAAATTCGCGCACTTTGCCCAGCAAAATTTGTCGTAGGGATAAGGGCGAATCTTAGCGACAACACAGCAGATTTCCTGAACGGAAGGCGGTTTTACTCCGAGGAGCTTGCAGCGGGTCTTGGTCCCGATGATGCCCACTTGTTGCATTTTGCCGTTCGTCAAGGAGAGCGTGTTCTGCAAATTGGCAAGGGTCCAAGTACGGGATTGCTTCGCGCCCGGACTAATGATTTTCATCAAGTTTCTGCAATGGCTCAAGTGACTGAAGGATTGCTTGACGGTTCAAACGGAATGGTGCTGTCGACCGACTCGCTGCTGGCGAAGAAATCTCTAGACCTTGTGTCCTTGGAGGAACTGCCCAATCAAGAACTTTGGTCAGCCGTGCAGGAAAATCACCGTCATGGTGGGCTGCTGATCATGCGGCCCTGGTTTGCCGAACAAATGGCAGAGAGACTCCGTGTTTATCGTTTCGAGTTCAATACGCCGATTCGCAGTGCTCCAGGTGAACCTCAAGGATTTTGCGTCTATCTTCGAAAGTAGCGGACCCGATCCAGCAGTCGTGGAAGAATATTGCCTTCATCGCTATCCTTTAGTGCGGCTTCTCGAACTGAGCCAAAAGTGTCAACTAATCAAAGACATAGCGTTTATGACCGATCTCAATATCCAAAGAATCGATGCTCGCTCGGCAGGCTTTGAAGCTGAATTTCAGACTCTGCGCGAGCGTTTGAGTCCTTCAGGAAATGTTGTTAGCCCAAAAGGTCGCGAATTGACGATGCGAGTCTTCGGAGAAGCGCTGCTACCGAGCCAAGTTGTGGAGCGGATCTGCGCGGATGTTCGCCAGGAGGGGCGTCCCGCTCTAGCTCGCTACAGCCAAGCACTTGATGGCGGAGAAATCCCTAATGGACCAATTCAAGTGCCAGCCGAAAAGTTGAAGGAAGCTCATTCCCAGGCAGACCCGAGCCTCTTATCTGCCGTGCGTCGAATTGCCGAAAACATCACGGAGTTTCAAACGGCTATTTTGCATAAACCAAAAGTGCTCAAGAAATCTGGGATACATCTGGAGCAACGTTATGTTCCGCTGCAAAGAGTCGGGGTCTGCGTGCCGGGCGGGGCAGCGGCGTATCCTTCAACTGTGCTGATGACAGTGGTTCCCGCTCGTGCCGCTGGCGTGCGGGAAATTGCAATCGTTGCACCGCCGACGGAGTTTGGTGCCTACAATCCAGATGTACTTGCTACCTGCCATGAGCTTGGAGTGACGGAAGTCTATCCCATTGGCGGAGCCCAAGCAGTAGCCGCGATGGCGTACGGAGTCGAAGGCTTGCCAGCGGTAGACAAGATCGTCGGACCAGGAAACCTGTTTGTTGCACTAGCAAAGAAATTGGTTTACGGCGATGTCGATATTGATTCCATTGCTGGTCCAAGTGAGGTTGTCGTGATTGCCGATCGCTCGACGAGCCCTGCTCACACCGCGGCCGATATGCTGGCTCAAGCGGAACATTCGCCCGGGGCAAGCCTTCTTGTGACCTGGGACGAAAACTTAATTGACCAGACCGAACACGAGCTGAAGAGGCAGCTACAAACACTGAGCCGAAGTGACCTGACGTACGACAGTCTGAATGACTATGGCGCTCACATTCTAGTGCGTGATGCGGAGCAAGCCTGTGAGGTTACCGATATGCTTGCACCGGAGCACCTGCATATTGCCTGCGAGGATCCGCGTAGTCTCTGCAACAAAATTCGCAATGCGGGAGCGACTTTCCTTGGTCCATTTAGTCCAGTTGCCTTGGGCGATTATGCGGCGGGACCCTCCCATGTTCTTCCTACAGGTGGAACGGCTCGTTGGGCCGCAGGCCTGAGTTCCAATTCTTTTCTCAGAAGTGGCAGTGTCATTGAGTATTCGAAAGACGCACTAGCGGATGTGCAATCTGAGATTGCAATGATTGCGGAAAAAGAAGGTTTGACCGCACATCGTCATAGTGTGGATATTCGTTTCGAGCAATGATGCAGGAAAGAGATTGCAAGTCGATGCCAGAAGAGAATAGTGAAATGCTCCAAGCTATGGAGTCGTATTTTCGCGATGAAATTCGTGAGCTGGGTTCTTACATTCCAGGCGAGCAGCCAATGGGAGGTAAGGCCATCAAAATGAATACGAATGAGAATCCGTATCCTCCATCGCCCAAAGTGCAGCAGGCAATTCAAGAGGCTGTATCGAATAAGCTCGAGCGTTATCCTGATGCACTTGGGACGGGCTTTCGCATGCGAGCCGCCGAGGTGTTAGGGGTGGAACCAGACTGGATTTTGTGTGGCAACGGCAGCGATGACATTCTCACGATTTTGACTCGCGCTTTCGTTGGCCAAGGTCAAAAGATTCGGCTTCCCTACCCAAGCTATATCTTGTACCGAACGCTTTCTGAACTGCAGGGCGCCCGCTTCGATGAAGTGCAATTCGACGAGGATTTTTCTCTGGGCGAAGAATTCACTGCAAGTGATCCAGAACTCAAATTGGCCTTCCTGCCGAACCCCAACAGTCCGAGTGGAACGGTGGTTTCGAAGGATAGTATCCGTGAACTGGCCGGCAAGCTTGCATGTCCGCTGCTGGTTGATGAGGCTTATGCCGATTTTGCCGAATCGAATTGCATCGATTTGGTGCGTGAGAACCCCTGTGTAATGGTGTCGCGAACACTCAGTAAGTCCTACGCACTAGCCGGTTTACGCTTTGGTTTCCTTGTCGCGCAACCACCAGTGGTAGAAATGCTGCGTAAGGTAAAAGACAGCTACAATTGTGATGCTTTGAGCTTGGCTGGTGCTACGGCAGCCATCGACGATCAGGATTGGCTACTTGCTAATCGGGCCAAGATATTGGCGACGCGTGAGCGAATGACAGTTCGACTTCGTGAACTTGGTTTCGAAGTGCTCGATAGTCAGGCTAATTTCGTGTGGTGTACGCACCCGACGCAGAGTGCAAAGAGCCTTTACGACAGGCTCAAGCAAGATGGCATCTTGGTTCGGTACATGCAATATCCCAGATGGGGTGATGGATTGCGAATCAGTGTTGGAACGGACGGACAGGTAGACGCTTGCTTGGCAATGCTCGGTAGCTACTTGAGTTCGTAAAAACCTCAACTTAACGTCAGATCGAATCTATGAACCGAACTGCATCCATAAATCGTGATACTGCAGAAACAAGCATCTCTCTCAAGCTCAACATTGATGGCTCAGGCATGAGCGAGATCCGTACGGGTGTTGGTTTCTTGGATCACATGCTGACTCTGTTTGCAAAGCATGGTTTGTTCGACTTGAAAGTAGAGTGCGATGGCGATATTGATGTCGATGCGCATCACACCACGGAAGATATTGGGATTTGCCTAGGCCAGGCATTCGCCCAGGCACTGGGAGACAAGCGCGGTATCACACGCTACGGCCATATGGTCCTGCCTATGGAAGAAACACTTGTAACAGTTGCCGCAGACCTCAGCGGCCGCAACTATGTGGTATTCAACGCGCCAATTCCGGCAGCAAAGATCGGCGAGTTCGACAGCGAGCTCGTCGAGGATTTTTGGTATGCGTTTGCCAGCAATGCCATGTGTAACTTTCATGTCTTGTTGCACTACGGTCGAAACAGCCACCATATCGCCGAGGGCATTTTTAAAGCCAGTGCGAGGGCGTTAAGAATCGCGATTACGCACGACCCGCGACAGACTGACGTGCCCAGTACCAAGGGTACGCTCTAAACTAAACAAGCAAAGCTGCCAGAATCGGGAACTGGTCACCCACCTCGAGCGTCTAGCCTCTTCAACTGAGGTTTAGCAGTTTTTGGGCTTCCGTCACTAAGGTTTGCTGCCTGGGCGTTGACCGACTTATTTCTTTTCTTCGCGTCGTATTGCAGTGCTATGGTAGGTTCCGCTCATGCGTCTGATTCTTTAGCAGAGACACCGACCAGATTGCCTCTGCTTTTGCCCGAGAATCGAATTCAAGATGATTCTCTCGTGAGTCGACTTACTCAGGTTTTCCTGCGCGGAATCGTTGGGATTGCATTACTCGTGCTCCTACAGGTTGGTTCTTATCTGGACCTGATAGAACAGCAACTAAATGCCAATATGTTACGAATTGCAGTTGTCGTGGCAGCTAGTTCTCTGCTCCTGCTTTCTCGCTCTTGGGTGTTGGCCATTGTTTCAGCGCCTTTCGTGTATTGGTTCCTGCCAGCATTTGTAGAGCGGCTGACTTGGGGACAAGCCGAGTTGGAACTACAGATGAGCATGTTGGCACTTTTCGCGCTGCTGCGTTTCGGCGGACTGCGGATTTGTTTGTCCACGGTGACGAAACATGAACAGGCGGAGCAAACGCATTGGCGACCGGGACTCAAGCACTTTGCAATCTTGACAACGGTGGCCGCGCTTGGACTTGGGTTTGGGCAATGGGGCAGTGGGGATCCTGCGGAGCGTTCCGCCTTAGTTTGGTTTCTAGCACTGAGTCTCACGGGAGCAAGTTGCACCCTTGCCATGATGAGTCACTTAGGGATTCCGATGAGGATCATCGGCTCTCTGCTGGGCCTTGGAATCGGGTTTTTGACTCTGATGCCCGTGCAGTCAGAAGATCAATTTGCTGTCTATCTGGCAATGGCTGGGATTCTGACGCATGCTGGATGGTGCATTTTTTCATCTAGCCTGCTGTGGATTGTAGGCTGGCGATCGGTTTGGGTTGATATTCGCTTGCCCTGGCAATCCAAAGAGGGAACAGAAGAGCTAAAACTGATTGATGAACTGGAGGTGGCGCAATCATGAGCGCTTCGCAAAGGGAACTGCCATTGCTGGACCGGCTTCTTGACGATGATCAGACAACAATTGTTGATGAATCAGGAGAAAGTGATGAATCCAGATAGCAAAATGCAACTGCCACTTCTCCAAAACATAGGCATTGCTTCTCCTTGCAATGCGGACTGGGAAGCGATGGAGGGCGACGACCAAAAACGGTTCTGCCAACAATGTTCCTTGCATGTTTACAATTTGTCCGAGATGAGTGCACTTGAGGCGGAATCGTTTTTGCAGTCTGAACTGGGCGAAGGAAAACGTGTCTGTACACGGCTATTTCGACGCAAGGATGGAAAGATATTGACCAAGAATTGCCCTGTGGGGATTCGGGCGATGCGAGCACGAGTATTCAAAGCGGCAGCCGCTATGGTTGCTTTTATTTGTTCTGGACTTGCCATGGCCGCTGGCGGAACGCGATTGGGCAAGTGGGCCGAGAGTCGAGGGGCTATGATTCAAGAACCTACCTACCCCGAGATGGGCGACGTTTGCTTTACTCCAGCGATGGTACCACCAGCAGCTCCGGCAACGGGTTCCACATATGCAGCGCAGGAAGTGCCCTTTGAATTGCCGGATTCGTCTTTGAGCAACTAGCAGTTACTTGCGGGCAGATGGCTTGTAGAACTTGCGTCCCATATTCGGGTGGAAGGCTGTCCAGTCACTATCCGTATTGCGGTCGGCGTCGATGACTTCCAAAGCATTGTTGACTTTGGCATCGAGATCATCGATGTGCGCCAGGACGATTGCTTCGACTGTCATGGGTACTTTAGGGCTGCCATGGTCCAGTTGTCCGTGGTGGCTGACGATCATGTGCTGAAGTCGCCAGAGAATCTGTTCCGGGATTTCCTCGCCAGTTTCCTTCTCGATTCTCAAGGCGCGGCGTTCAAGTTCCAGAGTTCCTTGAACGAGGTGCCCCAAGAGCTGTCCGGGGTCCGTGTATCCCAGTTCTCCGTCATAGCTAAGCTCGTCGACTTTACCCAGGTCGTGCAAGAAAATTCCTAGCAGCAGCATTTCGGCGTCGAGTTCAGGATAGTTTGGTGCGATCGCTTCACCAATTCGCATCAAGTCCACCACATGCTTGAGCAATCCTCCTTCGTATGCATGATGTGTTTTAATACCCGCTGGAGCGCGGCGAAATTTGCTCATTAGCCGCTCATCGTTCCAGTATGAAATTGAGATCCGCTTGAGGTGTGGATTTGTAAAACTAGTCAATCGATCGTGCAAGTACTGCAGTAGTTCTTCTGACTCGCGAGCATTCGTCTTCGAGAAGTCTTCCACGTTGACTTTAGCCGAAGGAATCAATTCGAAATATTGAACAATGATTTGCAGCATCCCGTTGTGTAGCTGGGTGTTGCCCAGGATGCGTAGGTAGTCGCCTTTCTGAAAAGTCTCATAAAGCGACTGGCCTGCGTTCCAACGCAGCCCGCTGATTTGTCCCGTTCGATCCATCAATTGAAGAAGCAAATAGTCGTTGCCTTGGCGATTGGAACGCACTTGCTTGTCGGCGACACGATAGATTTCATCGACTGTATCGCGGGCTTGGAGATCGGCAATAAACTGACGCTGCATAGGTGGTTTCTAAGATGAGGGGGAGGCGTTGGAGCGTGCGAAACGATGTTTGGCCTGAGCAAGGTGGATCGGTTGCTTGCCTGCAGGAGCTGTTGGACTTGCCGACCCTGCGGGTTGGTTGCAAGCCTTGGATTTTAACGCCGTGCCGTTGATTCGGTCAGTCCCGATGAAGCCGACTGCGATTTCCAAAGACAGATTCCTGAGACAATCGGACGAATTGCAGTCAAAATGGGGGCTAGCCAAGCCGAACCTATCGTAAGATGGTCGGTTTCGAAGCATCTATCATTATAGAGAAGAACGGACTGTAGAATTGTCCGGTTTGATGGACGCAAGAGTGTGGTGATGAAGCCAACTTGGTTGTCCAAGACTAATTCGTGAAAGTGTCAGTTGTGAAGAGTTTTTTGAATCGATTGTTTTGGGCGTTCTGCCGACTGCTGCTTAGCTTTCGCTATCGGACCAAAATCATTGGGGCAGAGAAGCTCCGTGAGCTGGAAGGTCCAACTTTGGTGATTCCGAATCACCCGGCTTATATCGATCCTCCAATCGTTTCGAGCCATATTCGGCTTCATAAACCGCTACGGCCATTGGTCTTTTCTGGCACGTATCGACTGTTCTTTCTGCGCCCGCTGATGTCCCTGGTCAACGCTTTCGAAGTCCCTGACATGTCGAGCCAGAGTCGCGATGCACAAGCCAAGGCGCTAGAGATGATCGACTCGGTAGTTGAACGTTTGAATGCTGGAGACTGCATGCTGATTTATCCGTCAGGACGGCTGCAGAGAGGAAATCAGGAAGTCGTTGGCGCGGCGCGATCGGTTTTTGAAATTGTCTCCCGTGTACCCAACCTCAACATCGTCCGAGTACGAACGCGAGGCGTATGGGGAAGTTCCTACAGTTGCGCCGAGTACGGGGTGACACCAGGTTTAGGGTCGGCATCACTAAAAGCACTTGGTTGGGTGTTCGCCAGTTTGTTTTTCTTCCTGCCCCGACGTGATGTGACTCTGACGTTAGAAGTCGTAAAACCTGAAGACCTTCCTTTGGATTCCAAGGAGGATTTCAATCGTGCTCTTGAGGCATGGTACAACGCAGACGGAGGCCAAGAACCTAAGTTCGTGCGGTACAACCATTTGTTCGGTCCATCCAAAGTGGATTTTGGCAAAACAGACAAGGACGCGAGTTTTGATCTGAGCAAGATTAAGCCGAAGTTGAAGGAGCAAGTTAACGATCTGGTTTGCTCTCACCTTGGTCGAGATCTCGATGAGTCCGATTTGCAGGCAGAAACAAAGCTCGAAACAATCGGGCTCGACAGCCTGGATCGCATGGACGTGGCATTGAAGATTGAACAGCAGTTCGGATTCCGCAGCGATACGGTTGCCGAAACCTTGGGAGCACTTTGGGCACTGGCCGACGGACAAATGGGGCAATCCGAAGAAGCTCAAACAGCCCCCGAAACCTGGTTTGCCAAACATGCTGAGAATGATCCTCCGGTTATTTTGGCGGATACCATTGCCAAAGCCTTCGTCGCTCGATGCTTGAAGAATCCCAATGACGTTACTGTCGCAGATCAGCTCTCCGGCGTCTTAACGCATCGCCGCATGTTGGTCGGTGCACGCTTGATGGCAAAACGATTTGCGGAATACGAAGAGAAGCATGTGGGGGTCATGTTGCCCGCGTCGGTTGCCGCTGATGTCGTCTTCTTTGCGCTTCATTTAGCTGGCAAGACGCCTGTGTTGATGAATTGGACGACCGGGCCGGTGAATTTGGCCCATGGCGTCCAAGTGACGGAGTTGAAACGCATTGTGACTTCGAGCAAGATGATCGATCGTCTTGGAATTGAAGTCGAAGGTGCAGATTATGTCTTTCTGGAAGACATCAAGAAGGGAATTGGCAAAGTAGAAGCCTTAATGGGGCTGTTGGCAACCTATTTTGCAAAGGGAAGTATTCTGAATTCCCTTCCTGAACAACATCCCGACGATACGGCCGTATTTTTGTTCACATCAGGCTCCGAGAGTTTGCCCAAAACGGTGCCCCTTTCGCACACCAATTTAATTGTGAATGTTGGGGACGGCATCGAAGTTTTGGAAGCCACGAATGACGATTCTTTGCTTGGCTTCTTGCCGCCGTTTCACAGTTTTGGCATGACTGGCAACCTTTTGATTTCACACTTGACGGGCATCAAGTGCGTCCGCTTCGCAGATCCTACCGACGCAGCAGGGTTGGTACGCACCATCGACGCGTACAAACCTACGATGTTGTTCAGCACTCCAACTTTCCTTGGGTTCATCTTAGCATCATGCAAGCCAGGTCAATTGGATACCATTAAAACTATTGTCACAGGTGCAGAAAAGTGCCCCGACGGCATCTTTCAGAAATGTCGTGAGCTGGCTCCCAACGCACAGATACTTGAAGGATATGGAATTACCGAGTGCTCACCTGTTGTATCTGCAAACCTAAGAAACTGTACAAAGTCGGGTTCTGTGGGCAAGCCGGTGAGTCATGTTGAAACCTGCATTCTCGATGTTGATACCAACGAACGCGTTGGGCAAAATGAAACAGGCATGTTGTTGGTTAGTGGGCCAAGCATATTCTCTGGCTACTATCACCACGACGGTCCTTCTCCCTTTGTCGACTACGATGGCAAACAATGGTATAAGACGGGTGACCTAGTATCCCAGGATGATGATGGCTTCCTACATTTTCAAGGCAGACTGAAGCGATTCCTTAAAGCCGGCGGAGAGATGATCTCATTGCCAGCGCTTGAAGAGCCACTGGCCCGTGCATTTCCCTCGGACGAAGATGGCCCGAAAGTTGCCGTGGAGGGAGTTGAAACGGCGGAAGGTCGTTACATCGTTCTTTTTACCACCGAGGATATTTCATTGAGAGATGCCAGCGACCTGTTGCTTGAGGCGGGCTTGCGAGGTGTAATGCGTCTCGATGATGTGCAACGGATCGAGAGTATTCCTGTGCTGGGTACCGGAAAAACCGATTACAAAGAGTTGAAAAAGCTAGTGCTTGAAGCAGTGGCATCTTAGAGAGAAAATCTGGCGGAATTGCATCGCAAGTTCACTAGGCCTTGTAAAGATAAATTGTAGAGTTCCATGATCGTTCTTGAAAATGTTTCCAAAAGCTATGGTGATAATCAGGTCCTTGCACCTTTGTCATTGGAAATCGCCGAAGGCCAAACAATGGTACTTATCGGACCAAGCGGTTGTGGCAAATCGACGTTGTTGCGAGTCTTAATTGGCCTGATACCAAGCGACACGGGCGAAGTTCGCTTTTGCGGCGAAACCATGACTAATGAAAACGCCTTAACGATGCGGCATTCTATGGGTTACGTGCTGCAGGATGGCGGGCTTTTTCCGCATCTCACGGTAGAAGACAATGCAACCATCATGGCTCGGCATCTTGGGAAAATGTCTTCCGATGATATTCAAAAGCGTCTTTTAGAATTGGCTGATTTGACGAAGCTTCCGAAGCAGGCCCTGAATCGTTTTCCGAATCAAATTTCCGGTGGCCAACGACAGCGTGTGGCAATGATGCGTGCCTTGATGCTAGATCCGCCATTGCTCTTACTAGATGAACCAATGGGTGCTCTGGATCCACTCGTACGCTATGAACTGCAAGAGGATCTCAAGCAGATTTTCTCCGAGCTCAAGAAGACCGTGGTGTTAGTCACTCACGATATGGGCGAAGCAGGATTTTTCGGCGAAGATGTACTGCTGATGTCTGGAGGACGAATTGTTCAGCGAGGTACGCTTAGCGACTTCACGAACAATCCATCGGAGGAGTTTGTCTCGACCTTTATTACGGCTCAGCGCATTCCCGAGATGAATTGATCGGGAAAGACTGAGCGTAATGCATTGCCCAAGGCGAACTACCGAAGTCGTCCTTGCCTATTCTTTGATTTGTGGCTTCAGCAATTCTTGCATGCGTTCTTCCTTCATGTTTTCAGGCGTTGCACAGTATTCGCCCGTTGAAATGAAGGCCTCTGCGTCCTTGCCATCCAGTTTGTCGAGTATGGTAATCACAGAGCGATATCCCATTTCAACCGGGTCTTGCAAGACGATCCCAGAGCATGAGCCATCTCCAAGTGCTTCGATGAGTGCGTCGCTAGGATCAAAAGCAATGAACTTGACTTTCTTGTCGAGGCCGGCATTGCGCAGCGACTCCAATGTTCCATTGGCGTTGGGTTCGCAGACGGCAAAAATGCCCGCGAGATTTTCACCGTGAACTTGGAGCAACTGGTCAACTTTCTCCTTGGACGAAGTTGTGTTATCACCGCCACGCTCATCCGAAGAAACGACCTTGATATCCGGGTAGGCTTCTAAGCCGTTCAGAAAACCCTCTTCGCGTTGTTCGGTGCTTTCGCTACCCGCGATATAACGTAGTAGGATAACGTTTCCCTTTTCGCCAATGGCTTTTGCCATGGCTTCGGCCGCCATCTGTCCACCTTTGAAATTGTCTGTTGCAACGTAGCTAACGATTTCAGGTCCCTTATCGAGGCCGCTGTCAAATATAACGACTGGAATGCCTTCCTCGGTGGATTCGGTAACGACATCGACCAGACCACCCTTTTGGTTGGGAGCCAAAATGATTCCGTCGACTCCAAGCGTGATCATGTTCTTGACGACTTGAATTTGGCTGCCCGTATCACTTTCGACGATAGGGCCTTTCCATACGATTTCGACATTGCCACGTTCTTCCGCCGCTTTCTGGGCACCAAAGTGAACCGATTTCCAAAATTCGTGACTGGTACCCTTGGGGATGACCGCCAGTTTGACGGGTTTTCCAGACGATGTCGCAGTTGCAGAACCGGGTTCAGTTCCAGAGTCGCCATCGCCAGAATTGCAACCTATTGTAGCGAAATAAAGAAGGGCAAGAATGGATAGATAGCGCAGTTTCATAATGATCCAGGTAGTTGAAAGTTGGGTCTAGCTTGTTGTTTGCTGCAAAGCTGGTGAAGTGCACGAGCTTTGCTGCTCGGGTTCGTTGGTGAAAATACTCAAACAGATTCTTTGGTTGGGACTTCAAAGCCAGGTCGATTGGTGTCCTTCAGCAGTGCATTTGCTTCTTCAGCATATTCACCGGTGTGCTTTTCAG